>CAKUXD010000019.1 GCA_934699705.1 uncultured Candidatus Melainabacteria bacterium | reverse complement strand
ATCTAACCTTGTCTTTGTTTATGTTTTGGGTTTTCACAAATAATTGCGATTCTACCTTTTCTTTTAATACATTTGCATTTATCACAAATCTTTTTAACTGAACTTCTAACTTTCATCGTTCTACCTTTCTATAATTTTGTCTATTTCAATCTAAAAGTAATTCTGCCTCTTGTTAAGTCGTATGGAGTCATTTCGACTTTAACCTTGTCCCCTGGTAAAATTCTGATAAAGTTCTTTCTGATTTTACCTGAGATATGTGCCAAAATTTCATGTCCGTTTTCTAACTCTACACGAAACATCGCGTTTGGCATTGATTCTAAAATTGTACCTTCTAATTCTATTACGTCTTTTGACATAGTAATCCTTTACTAACTAGTGCGTTCTTCTATCATATTTGCTAAAAATTTCTTTGCAAGCACTTTTTATAAGGTTTTTAAGACAAATTTTTTACAACAAAACTGATTGTTAATATAAAAATACCACAGTTTCAGTTATTTTCTGAACATGCTAAAATCAACTAATATTTATTATTAACAGAGTTTTGTAAATTTTTGTAAATTTATTTAATGTTTTTATTTTTACAAAAACAAACAGTAAGTTATTTAATATTTTTATTATAATTTTGCAATTCTTCTAGTTTATCTTTTATATTTTGATAAATTTGTTTAAAATCTTTTTGTACAGATTTTATGTTTTCTTTTGGATATTTTCGTAAAATTAAAGAAGGTTTTAATTCTGTATTAAATCTAAAAGTTGCCGATCTTATACCTTCATAAATCGTTTCATCAATCAAACTTTTTGTATCGCATAAATTAATGTACAACTTACCCAAAGAAATTTTTGCGTCATTAACATTTTTTCTGTTCAAATCATTTGAAATATCTTGTGCTATTTGTTTTAAATCGGAATAAACCGCAATAAGTTTTTCTTTTTTCTTTGGCAGAACCTCTTTAAAATGTTTCATAGTCTGTTTATAGCCTATATCCATAAGCTCTTGACGCTTTTCTATTGGAATACTGAAATCAACAATAATTACTTCACCTGTGTTAATTGTGATGTAGTCATATTTATCGTTATTTCCATAAGTTTCAACTATTCCGCGCGTTGCAATTGAGGTTACGCAACTGTAAACTGTATTTAAGTAATCTATTGCGGTTTTACAATTTTGAGCATAATCGCCTTCTAATCTAAATTCTAAAATACGTTCTTTTGGAGTTTGTAAATGTTTTGAAAGCTTCCAAAGAGGTTGACTTTTTTGTAAATCGCCATCAACTAACTCTACTCCTTCGTATATTACAGGGGTCATAAGCCCTGGCATGGTTGAAGAAATTCTAACCGCCGTTGCAACTTCAAAATCAGGTGTTTCAAATTTTGAAAACTCTTTACAAGTAAAATTTGTTAAGTCTGTTGTAATTATGATTAAATTTTTGTCTAAATCTTTAAATTTTACGGTTGGATTTTCACCTTTTTTATAATTTTCACCATAAAACTTCTTTTCTATCATGTCGCGAACCCATTCAAGAAAAACTTCACCTTTTGATATTGCAAAAGATTTTCCAAAACCAAAATGAATATCTCGAAACAAATCAAAATTTATTTTTAAAAACATATTTTTTATTTCTTCAGAAGTGTAACCGATTGCATACAAAACAGCAAAAATTGCACCAACAGAAGAACCTGCAATTGTTTTTGAGTTTATATTAAGTTCTTCAAGAGCTTTTATTGCTCCTATATAAGAAATACCTCTAATTGCGCCACCGCCAAATATGCAGGTATAATCTAGTTCGTTTTCAATCATTTATCGTTCCTTTTGTTAATTTTTTCAATTTTAATTCTGTTTTCGCCCTTGAAAGTTATATTAGTATCAAATAAAGATTGTTTATAGTAGTTAAAATCTAGGGTTGGCATTTTTAAATCAGTTGGGAATTTTTCTGTTTTAACAAATACGCCAAATTTTAATCCTTCAAACGCAAGTTTCCAGCCAGATTTTTTCTGCTTTAAACCTTTATACAATGGGTAAAATTTTTCAATAATAATTATGTCTGGAGAGTTTTTTTCAAACAAATTATACCAACCTTTGCTTAGTGTAAAAGTTTTACTCATATCTTCCAACAAGTAATCGTCATAAACCTCCTCATAACGACCGTCCATATATATTTTATTTTGCGGGTATAATTTGTATGCCACATAACTTCCAAGTCCAAAATTCACCAGAATATTACCTTTTAGCTGATTTTCTTTAATAAATTCCACCTCTAAAATTGGATATAATTTACATTTCACCATAGGCTTCCACGTTTTTATTGACATTAATGCTACTGAAAAAATCAATAAGAATATGTTCAGAAAAACCATTCCGTATTTTGGAAATTTAATATTTTTAAATAAATCTATTACATCTTTATAGCAAAATATAGTTGCTGAAAGTACAAAAAATGGCATCATTTTAATGTGAATAACCGCTAAATACAACGTTATAAGCAAAACCATAAACTTTGTTTTATCAAAGGATTTATAATTAATTTTATTTTTTATAACTTTAATCAACTCCATCATCAAAACAAATATGGCAAAAATTTTAAATGTCATAAATTTAAAAATCGTCATTTTATTGAAAATTGGATACCATTCTAAAACATCTGGGCGGTGCATAGTTGTTGCACTTAGAAGAAATTTTACAAACTCTACTCCATAAGGATTTATAAATAGCATCAAAGGACAAATTAATGACGCAATTAAATAGTATTTAAAATTCTTTTTGTTTAAAGCTTCGCCAATAGTGTACATCACAAGCAACCCTAAGCCCGAAACGACACCACCATGCATATTCCCCCATATTAAAAATAAAAGAGGAAGAATAAATAACAATTTATAATTTTGATTTTTTCTAACTAATTCTAGTAAATATAACTCAAAAGCAAAAAACAAGAACGTAAACGAGTGGCAACGAATTAAAGAAGAATACGTTACTAAAAAAGCATTTAAAATAATAAAAAATATTAATATATTTTCACAGTTACATTTTTCAGCGAATTTTACTTTTACAGTTTTTACTAAAAAAAACATAGTTAAAAATATTAGCAAAGCTTGCAAAAACAAAAGCCCATAAGTACCACCTAAATTTTTAAACAAGTAAAATACAACACTTGACCCCCATTCGTGGTCATACCAAGCGTGAGTTGGTGTATATGACAAAAAGTCATATTTTAAAATTTGTCCTGTTTGAACAACTGCCATACCTGCAATTAATCTTGCCCACAAATCAAAGTCATAACCGTTTGATTTTGTTGTCATTGCAAGGCTTAACACAAATAATAGTAGATAAAATCCAATTGTTTTTAATTTATTAATATCAATTTTTATTTTATTCATAAAATTTATTATAACATACTTTTTAAGGTAACGGGTCATACCCTCCTGGGTGAAAAGGGTGGCATTTACAAATTCTTTTAATTCCTAGCCACAACCCTTTTAAAACGCCATATTTTTCAATTGCCTGGCGCATATATTCAGAACAAGTTGGAGTAAATCTGCACACAGGCGGTGTAAATTTTGAAATACTTTGATAAACTTTTATTAAAAATAACAAAAACTTTTTAATCATAAGTTCTTACCTACTCTTGAGGCATATAACTTTCGCCAATCGTGTCAACTGCTTCAACCTTAATATCTGTAATCAATTCAGAATAAGAAATTACAACGATAGTCGGAATATGTCTTTCAA
Organism: uncultured Candidatus Melainabacteria bacterium; assembly: GCA_934699705.1. Lineage (GTDB taxonomy): Bacteria > Cyanobacteriota > Vampirovibrionia > Gastranaerophilales > Gastranaerophilaceae > UBA6984. Next base: position 31,153 of record CAKUXD010000019.1, on the reverse strand, counting down.
GCAACTGGAATAGAGGTAATCTAATTCTTGGCGAACAAAGAATTACAGGTTGTTTTCCTAAGTTTTGATGTGCGTTCATCAATGTCGCAGCGGTTGTTTCAATAAGTTCTTGTACCTGCATTGGATTTAACAAGAACATCGTACCAAGTTCTGTTCTTTGACAACTATCATCAAGAACTTTTTCCCATTCAGGAGAAAGCGTTAAGGCATAAAGAACTTTATCCTCTTGAACATTGGTTAAACAAATTTGACGACCTAAAGCCGCACGCAGACGTTCTGATAGAATATCTGGTTCTTTAGAAAATCTGGCATAATCGCAAAGACGTTCGAAAATGAAGATAATATCTTTAATTGAAACTTTTTCTCTGATTAAGTTTACAAAGATTTTTCTCAAATCACTTGTTGAAATAATAGTTGGAACTAAGTCATTAACAAGTGTAGGGTCTTGAGAACGAACTAATTCCATTAATTTTAACACGTCAGTTTTTGTCATAATATCGTCAACGTGTTTTCTTGTAATTTCTTGTAAGTGAGTGATTACTACGTCTGTTGCATCAACTGCAGTAATCGCCTTTGTTGATTTTGCATCTTCTTCAGAAACCCAATATGCTTGCGTTTGATAAGTAGGGTCAACACCAACAATAGCGTCTTCTGGAACTTCTGGCTTTACAGAATCCCATTGATCTGCAATTACCATGTATTTTCCGGGATATACAAAACCTGTTGCAACAGTATTTCCACGTATTGCAATCAAATATTCGTTAGCCTCTAAAGCTGACGAGTCCATAATTCTGATATTTGGTAAGATATAACCTAATTCATCAGTTACACGTTGTCTTAAAGCCGCAATTTTAGCCAATAATTGACCTTCCTGGTCAGGGTCCGCGATTACAAGTAAACCTGCACCCACTTGCAAACTTAATACGTCAACACCCAATCTTTCGTACATTCTGTTAGGGTTAACAAGGTCTTGCATGTTTTGACGAACGCTTTCTAATTGACCTAATTGCGATTGTACATCAGCATTAACAAGAACTGATAAACCTGCAAAAATCAAACCAGTTGCAAATAAAACAAATGGCCACCATGGTAAACCTGATATTGGACTTGATAAAGCAATCAAAATTAAGAAACCAGCAGCCATAAATAATGGATTTGGCTTGCTTGTAATTTGAACAACTAAATCAGAACCCAAAGAATTTGCACCTGAAGCACGCGTCATAAAAATACCAGCCGCAATTGACATCAATAATGACGGCAACTGTGATGATAAACCATCACCAATAGTTAAAATGGTATATTTTGAAATTGCGTCTGCAATTTGCATTTGGTTCATCAGACAACCTACGCACAAACCACCAACAATATTGATGATTGTAATAATCAAGCCCGCAATTGTATCCCCTTTTACGAACTTCATAGAACCGTCCATAGAACCGAATAAACTTGATTCACGTTGTAAATCTTCACGCTTTTTAACCGCTTCTTCTGGAGAAATCAAACCCGCGTTAAAGTCAGCGTCAATTGTCATTTGTTTACCTGGCATTGCGTCTAACGCAAATCTGGCAGATACTTCGGCGATACGTTCAGCACCCTTTGTGATTACCATAAACTGTACGATTGTAATAATTAAGAAAATTACAACCCCTACAACCATGTTACCACCAGTTACGAAATGCCCGAACGCAGAAACAACTTCTCCAGCATCACCTTTTGCTAAAATCAAACGAGTAGATGCAATTGACAAAATCAAACGGAACATCGTACCCAAAAGAATAATTGACGGAAATGCTGCCAATTCCAATGGTTTCTGCACGTACAGGGCTATCATCATTAAAATTACACCAAGCGTAATATTCATACTGATTGAAAAGTTGATAACCCAATTAGGCATTTCCATTAACAGGATAAGTATTAAGACTAATACAAATCCAGCTAACGCAAATTCACTTATCGGTTGACCTCCGCCTTGTGGTGCTGCCATTACATGCCTTTCAATGCTTCTCGTATAATATCAAGTTGCGTATCTAAAGATGCATCAACTATCCCATTATTCGTGTTTAAAATACATCCGCCTTCTTCAATTGTATCATCTGCTATAACAGTAATTTTTGCATCAACTCCCATTGAAGAAATATATTCAGGAAGTTCAGTCTTCACCAAATCTGCCTGCAACGGATTTACTTTTACAGTTATTCGAGATTCTTCCTTTGAAATTGTTCGCATAACTTCAACAATAGAATCTAAAATAATTTGTGGATCTTGCTCCACTTCTTTTTTAATGATTTTTCTTGCAATATCAACACTAATTTCTAAAATATCTGGTGCGATATATTCAAAAACTTCTTTTTTAGCACTAACAAAATCAGCAATTTTAGCCCTTAATGCATTAATATCAACCTCAGCTTGTTCAATACCAGCTCTATAACCTTCTTTTGCCGCAGTTTCCTTGATTGTATCCGCTTCTTCTTGAGCTCTTGAAATTAAATTTCTATCATCTATACGACGATATCCACGACGTCTGTCGCCTCTACGACGTTCCTGACGTTGTGAAAAATCAATGTTATCCAAATCGAAAATATCAATTTTTTCTTCTGCTTCTTGCACTGCTGGCGCAGGTTGTGGCTGAAATTGATTGACATTTTGCTGAACAGGATTTTTATTTTCTGTCGACTTATTGTGCTTTTTTATAATCATGATTGATTATATTATACACTATATTCAATATGTTGGGCAATAATATTTGAAATTTTTGGTGGAAGTTCATACAATTCGTCTTGCAAAGCGCTTGATACAAATCGTTTAACATTTAATCTTTCATTCTTTAACATAACTTCAACACGTTCTCTTGTAGAATTGCTTAGAGCTTTTTTAATCCTAAAGATAAGTTGGTTTGGACTTGTAGAATTTTTGCTTGGCAAGCTTGTCTTTATTTCCTTCAAACATTGAATTGCCGTATTTGCATCTACTCGTTGGTTTAAATCAGGCATTTGCATATATTGGATAACCAATTGAGCATCTTGAGGATTAAATTTATTCAAAATTGATGCTACTTTATCTTGCGATAATGTTCTTAATAATAACGCCAAAGACGCCAATTTGAACGCTTTTTTATTATCAGCCCCAACTTGTTGTGGCATTTGGGAATATTGTTCTGATTGTTGAGGTTGTTGCATAGCCTCTTGTTCAGCTTGCGTTTGACGTTCCAACTCTTTTTGAGCTTCAACTTCTTCAACAAGTTGGTTTAAATTATTTTGTTTTTCTGCTTGTTCCTTTAACTCTTCGTCAATAATCCCACGTTGTTGAAGTTCGTCTAAAGCACCTTCGTAAGCTTTAATTACGTGGTGTTCAATCAATTCCAAAATTTGGTCTTGCGGAAGCCCCTGCATAATTGTTTGTTTACCAATATCAAATATTGTAAACGCAATTTTTTGCATAACTCCGTCCCAATATTCAGGCTGAATACCAGAACGAATTAAATCTACGGATTTGTGAAATGACCATTCTGCAATAATTTGAGTCAACAAAATTGCCTGTTCTGCGTTAAACCCAGCTTCCGCATCGTTTGAAATCGCCTCACCTGCTAATTTTGAAAAATTCAAAAGAGTTTTTGTAACATATTCTCGTTGAAAATCATCAAACTCATGAGGCACAAGCTCTCCGGCTTGACCAGCTAAATCGTTTGCAAATTGGTTATAATCAAATCCTTCTATTGGCATTATTTTGAATTCCGTTTCTTTAATTATGTCATACCGCACCTGTTAAATTACTTTTTTTGAAAACTTGTTTTCGTGAAAAATATCTGACTTTCTACGGTATCTTTATTTAATCCATATAAAATTAATTAAGACTCAATCCAGCTTTTAATCTTTTCTCCTGTTTCATTTGGATCAAGAGAATCAACATCTGAGCGAATTGCTGCAAGCGCTTCATCAATCACTTGTGAAGGAATTTGTGGAACATACTCTCTTTGTTGTTGTTCAATTAAACCTTGTTGTAATTGAGTTTGACGTTCGATTAATTCAGCAGCTTTTGCGTTCATATCTCTTAATTGAGCATCTTGTTCACTTGCAATATTTCTTAATTGTTGCATTTCTTGTTGTTGAGCCAATTGGCTTGCCTTGATTTTGCCTGATACAACTACGTATCCGCCAGTTAAACAGATACCAACCATTGCTATAACTAGCCACCATGGGTTTCCAGATTCTTGAGGTTTTGGTAAAGATTCACCTTTATCTGTTGCCAAATACGGTTCAATTGATTCTGATAATGCTATTGTTACATTTTCAGGATTAACTTTTGGACTTGCTGCTCTTGCAATTAATTCTTTTAATTCTTCTATTGTTGTATCAGAAGGTAAAGCGTTCTTTTCCAAAGTTACTGCGATTGAGATTTCTTCAAGCACTCCTGCTTTCATGTATTCATTAATTTGAGTTTTACTTACGCCATATTGAGTTTCTCTAGCGCGTCTTGAGTAATTTCTATTTTGCGCAGATGCACTTGCTTGATTTGCTGAACCTGGTGTAACTAAACCATTTGGAAGATATACGCTTACTGCATTTGCAGTACCAGAACCTCTGCTATTATCAATTGATTCATCGCCTAAACCTTCAACGAAAGTTTGCTCTGATACAGACGCTTTTTGCTTTGGATCATAAATTATGCTTGATTTTTCTACTGGAGATTGTTTCAAAGATGTACTTACTGTTACAACGAAATTACCTTTACCAATCAATCTGTCTAATTGAGCATTAACTTTTTGTTGCATATATTTGTCGTTTTCTTCAACTTTTTGAAGCATTTCATCTTCTGCTCCGATAATACTTGAATATACATTTCCGCTTGTATCTGTAATTGAAATATTATCAGCAGTTAAGCCTGCAACACTACCTAGTAATAAGTTAGTAATTGCTTTTATTTTTAAAGGTGGTAATTTTTCACCAGACATTTTTGTCGTTAATTGAACTGTTGCAGTTACAGGTTTTTGCATTGATGAAAACATTGTTTGCTCAGGAATTGAAATAAATACAGACGCATTATCAATTCCGTCCATTTTGCGGATTAATCTTGCTAATTCACCATTTATTGCTCTTGCTAAACGAATTCTTTTATCATCTTTTGTTGATGTAAAATCACCTTTATCAAAGATTTCTAAGCCAACATTTTGATCCATTAAACCACTTTTAACAATTTCTAAAAGCGCTGCATCACGTTGACTTTGGTTGTAAGAACCTTTTTTTAACACAATAGATGATTTTGTACCGTCTAATGTTCTTGAAGCTGTAATACCAATTTTTGCAAGTAGAGCCTGGATTTCAATGGCTTTACCGATATTATCCGTTGTTAATAAAGTTAAATCTTCTTGAATTGGCTTTTCGCTTACAAGTTTTGCCTTTTCTGCTGAAGTTGCACCGTTGCCAGCATTAATTATCACAACCATTATGATGATTGATATAACAACTACTATTACGCCTATAATTCCGTATAATAAAGGCTTATTTTCTAATATTTGTTTAAAATCCATATTCTCCCTGCACAGTCTTTAATTATAATTATATAATCTTATTGTACTTCAATTTTATACTTGAATTTGTACAATTTTATCATACGCTTGTATGACTTTTGAAACAGCATTTGTTGCAACTGTTAAAGTTACTTCTGCCTGCGACATTGCAATCATAACATCGTGAACATCAACTTCGCCTGTACCACTAGCTGCTTTTGCTAATAAATCGTCTGGTTTATTCATTGTATCATTGATGTTTGAAACCATATTGCACATTGTATCTTTAAAACTTATTTTATTGTCTGTTTCTCCTACATTTGAAACTCGACCGTAAGCCATACCAGTTCTTGAAATTGGTGATGAAAACTGACTGTTAAAACTAATTTGTGGATTAAATCCGCTCATAATACACCTCGCTTTTATTTATTCTTATTGTGTTTCTCGACTTTCTTCTTCCTTGTTTTGAGTAAATTCTTAAAATATCCTTCATTTTAATTAGAAATCTTTTATAAAATCCTAATTTTGATTTACTTTTTTCTTAATGATTTGTCATAAAATATCAACATGGCAATTCACAAAACTTAATCTTTTGTTTAAAATAATGATTATGAATAAATCACCAGAAAAAATAAAAGAAATGTTTGATAAAATCGCAAAAATTTACGATTTTAACAATTCACTAATGTCTTTCGGGCAACACAAAAGAATAAAAAAAGATTCCATAAAGTATATAAAAACAACTGGAAAGGTTTTAGATTTATGTACTGGAACTGGGGACATAGCTGGTTTTTTGAGTAAAAATTCACAAAATAAAGTTATCGGTTTAGATTTTTCAAAAAATATGCTTGAAATTGCTCAAAAAAAATATCCTCTCGTTCAATTTATAGAAGGAGATTGTATAAATCTACCTTTTGAAGCAAATTCTTTTGATGCAGTTACAATTAGTTTTGGTTTAAGAAACATTGAAAACTACGACAAGGCACTCGAGGAGATTTATCGAGTTTTAAAACCAAATGGAACATTTATGCACTTGGATTTCGGTAAAAAAAATGCGTTGGGCGATTTGCTTTTTGATTTTATTGTGCCAAAACTAGTTAAAATCTTCTATAACGACCAATTACCGTATGAATATTTAGTTAAATCAAAAAAAATCTTTTTTAATGAAGAACAGCTTGTAGAACTTTTTAAAAAGCACAATTTAAAAGTTCAAGAAAGTCATTATTTTCTTTTTGGCGGTGCAAGTTGCCAAATATGTACAAAAATTTAAGCATTTGGCTCTAAATGGATTGTAACATCAGTATTTCCAAGAACTTCATCTAAACGATGTTCTATTTTATTACAATAATCATGACCTTCAAGAAGCGACATATCTTTATTTGCGATAATCGTAAGTTCAATATTTTTCTTTATTCCAGAATGACGAGTTCTTAAATGTTTTAAAGAAATTAATTTATTACCCCCTAAAAATTCAGTAATAACATTTTTTATTTTAGCAATATCATCTTCACACAAAGACATGTCCAAAAGATTATTTTTAGTTTGATTACATATTTTAGCACCTGCGATAAAAATTATAACCGCAACAACCAACGCAATAATCGGGTCTAAAATTTGCAGGTTAGTTATTTTAATTAAAACCAACCCTAAGCAAACACCTGCCGAAGATATTACATCAGTTCGTAAATGCTCTGCATCTGCAAAAATTGCCAAAGATTGTGTTTTTTTTGCAACATAAAACAAATACGTACTTACAAAAACATTCACCACAGCTGAAAAAGCCATTACATATATGCCCAAATCAATGCTTATAGAAATTTCATGTGGAGCAATAATCTTTTTTACCGCTTCATAAGCAATATAAAGTGCCGCCAAAATAATTAAACCACCCTCAATAAGCCCTGATAAATCTTCATATTTACCATGCCCGAACGAATGGTCGCTATCCGCTGGCTGAGAAGATTTTTTAACAGATATGAAAGCTATAAAAGAAGCTAACAAATCTGAAAAAGAATGTATGGCTTCTGAAACAATACTTATACTTCCAGAAACAAATCCAGCAATAATTTTCACTAAAATTAAAAGCGAATTTGAAACCATGGAAATTCCAGCGGCAATTTGTTTATTTTTTGCATCTTCTAAATTCATCTTAACACACTATCATTAATCACTTGTATAATCACAAATCGAGCCTTCATTTGGCATTTCATTATCATAAATATTACTCAATTTTGATTGTTTTTGCGTTGTTTGCAGTTTTAAAGCAACCTCTTGCCTTAAAGTTTTTAACCCTTCTAAAACTTCACTTTCTTGGGTTAAAATCTTTTCATTAACCGAATTTATTTTTTGTTTTTCTTCTTCAGATAAAACAAGTTGTTTTTTTAGAAAAGTTACTTTTTCAACCAATTGCGACTTGTGAGCTTCTCTTGAGATTGCCTCATTATAATCTTCTTTTAAAATAAGGTTTTTAACCTCTGTGGAAGTTGCTAAAATTTGATTATATAAAACTAAAAGTTGTTCAAACTGTTTTGACATAACTATCCTTCAAAATCAGAATTGCCGACACCTGCGCCAGCAACCGCTCTTTGACTGTTTGCAATCGCAATTGCCTGTTTCCAAGTTGCACGCAATTCAATTAAGTGCTTTAAAACTTCGTCGATTTTAGATTCATCTTTTTTTAAATTAGCTTGAACTAAAGTATCATAAAAATATTGGTATAAAGCTTTTATTCTAATCGCAAAATCCCCGCCATTTTCTTCGTCAACAGTATTAATAAATTCTTCAATAATCTTTTCACAACCAATAATATTGTTATGGATTTCTGGAATATTTTTTTGCTCCATAGCAATTTTGGCTTTATTCAAAAACTGAATAGCTCCGTCATATAAAAGAATTAAAATCTTTTCTGGCGAAGCCGTTTCTACTTCATTTTTTTGATATTGTTTTAAGTATGGGTTCACGATATTTTTACCTTTAAATTTTTCTATTTACTAGTACACCTGAATTATAATCTAATTTATTAATCATTTCAACAAATTCATCAGTTTTTATTGATTCAACAGTCTTTTTTGTAACTTTATTAAACAATTCGACTTTTTCAGTCTTATTGTTATAGCGAACAACAATATTTTCTGGGTCTTTAATTACTGGCGGTCTATAACCGACAGAATTGTTAGGTTCTATAAAATCCCCTGTTGTATTTTCTTCTGATTCTCGTTTTTTATCTTCTTCTTCTTTTTCTTCTTCCTCGTCGTCAGATTGTTTAAATCCATCTTCAAAATATTGATTTTTATGTTCTTTTTCTTCGTCGTTATTAATCTTTTTATTTAATGCGCGGTCAATTTTTCCAACAACTTTTTCATTACCCATTTGCGCTACATGCTCTGCGTTTGCAGCAACTTGTGCGGAAGTAATTTCCTTTGGTAAACCTAAACTAGCTATTGAAAATCCATCTACGCTCATTTGTTAACTCTTACTTACATAAATTTTTGAATTTGCATTTATTTATATTATAATATATAATATATAAAAAGAAAATACTGAATGGAGAGTATTTATTTTGAAAAAAAATCTTTTGAACAACTTCATAGAAAAATTAAAAGCTTTTCCTTTATGGGTTAAGCAGGTAATTTTTTTGTATTTGTATCAAGATTTAAAATCTCAAATTTCTGAAGATTTTATCAATAAAGAAGAAAACGATATGCTATATTTGTTTACACCAGAGCTTTCTTATATTGGTAAAACTGAAATGGAAGAACGCGCAAAAGGGTTTGAGCCAAATCTTTATAACTTCTTAGAATGTACTGATGAAGGTATGTCCATTATGGAAGTTGCTCTTAACAATTTCTGGACTCTTGAAGAAGTTTGTAAATACTTCATGACTGCAGTTGATGCAGATTTAATTAAAGCTCCAATTCCAGTAAAAATTATTGCTATGGCTGGTTTTATGTCAGGCAGATTTAGAACTGGTGAATATTTTAAACGCGTTGGAAAAATTAATGTAGACCAACTTGAAATGACAATTAGAAAACAAAAAGAATTAACAGACCAAGGCGTAAAGTCTAAAATTGCGCAAGTTATGATTGATTTAGGTTATATTACAGAAAAAGATACAAAATCCTTGATTACAATAAAAGACGAAGCAAAAAAGAGATTTATTCTTGATTCTTCAATTATTCCAGAGGGTGTTACTGCAAACGATAGCAAATATTTAGCACAAATTGACGAATTAAAAAAACAAAATTTAATTTTAAAAGCTAAATTAACTAAGTTGCTATCAATGTTTAAGAAAAAATAATGTACAGAGATAATTATTTACCACAAAGATTAGTAAAACATTTTAGAGGTGAACTTACAGAACAAGAACATCTTGGTTTTGTTTTAACTTCAGATTTTGAGTTTGGAGATACTTTTGGATATCCGTTTTATTTACGTTCTTGCGCAAAACCTTTGCAAGCATCGTTAATCATTGATTACGATTTAGATTTTACTCTTGAAGAAATCGCTATTTGTTGTGCATCTCACGCAGGTGAAAAATGCCACGTAGAACTTGCCAAGAGGTTGTTGAATAAAATCGGACTTGATGAAAGCAAGTTAAAATGCGGTTTACACAAACCTCTTTCACAAACGGCAAAAGAAGAACTTATAAAAACAGGCGAAAAAGAAACCGTTTTTCATAACAATTGCGTAGGTAAACACATTATGATGTTAGCCTTATGCCTAAAAAATGGTTGGGATATTGAAACTTATGATGATATTGAGCACCCAGTTCAACAAGCAATAAAAAACCGTATTTACGACCTTTGCGAAGTTGATGAAGATTACCCAATAGCAAAAGACGGTTGTGGCGTTCCAATTTTTTCAATGCCTTTAAAAAACATGCTAACAGGATATTTGAACCTATTTACATCTGAAAAATATCAAAAAATAACACAGGCATTTCGTCAATATCCATATATAATCGGCGGTGAAAATAGATTAGATACAAAAATCATACAAAATTCAGACAACCTTGTTGCAAAAGTTGGCGCGTGTGGACTTTGTATTGTTGTTGACTTAGAATTTGCAGACGGACTTGTTGTAAAAGTTTTAGATAGCGATATGCAGGCTCGGGAAGTTGCAACTTTAAGCATGTTAAAGAAAATGTCTTGGGCAAATATTCCGTTTGATACAGACATCAAAACCCTACATGGCGAAGTCATTGGATTGATGAAGTTTATTGCTGTGTAACTTACTTATTTACATTCTCTCAGGTGCAGTTACGGCTAAAATATCTAACCCTTGTTCAAGAACTGATTTTACTGCATAAACAAGTGCAATACGCGCAAGCGTTGTTTGCTTATCATCTGTTATTACGCGAGTTGAATTATAAAAAGAATGAAAATCAGCAGCCAATTCTTGAACATATCTGCAAATTGTATATACTGTTCTATTTTTTGCAGAATTTACAATTGTTGATTTAAATTCTTCAAGTTTTAAAATTAGCTTTTTAACATTTTCAACATCATTTTCTAAAATTTTCTTATCAAAATTGTTTATTAAATTATCAAGTTCTGTTTGGCTTAAAGGAGCTTTTATTGTTTCACCTGTTTGAGTGTCTTTTCTGTCATTAACCGTATTTCTCAAAATAGAACAAGCTCTTGCATGTGCGTATTGAACATAAAATACAGGATTTTCATCAGTTGATTTTTTTGCCAACTCAATATCAAAATCAAGCGTATTATCAATATCTCTCATACACATCCAAAAACGAGTTGCATCAACACCAACTTCTTCAATCAATTCATCAAGTGTAATCATATTCTTACGTTTGCCCATTCTTGTTTGTTCACCATTAATAACAAGGTTCACAAGTTGACCCAAAAGAACTTCAAGTTTATCAGGGTCATAACCCAAAGCCTCAATTGATGCCTTAACACGAGCTACATAACCATGGTGGTCTGCTCCCCAAATATTAATCAATCTGTCAAAACCTCTGTCCAATTTATCCTTATGATAAGCTATATCTGCGGTTAAATATGTATTTGAGCCGTCTGCTTTTTTGATAACTCTGTCTTCATCATCACCGTACTCTGAAGATTTAAACCAAATTGCACCTTCTTTTTCATACAATTTTCCACTTTCTTGTAATTTTTTATAAGAAGACTCTACTTTTCCTGATTTATGCAAATCTAATTCTGAATAAAAATTATCAAAATGCACTCTAAAGTTTTCTAACAAGGCACGTTGTAATCTTTCCATTTCGGCTTTTGCATAATCTGAAAGTACATTCACATCATCAGTAGGTTCGTGTTCTGACAAGAATTTTTTAGCTACAGGAATTAAATATTCTCCAGGATAGAAATTTTTTCTTTCAACTTCATCGGTCGGAAAATCAACATTTTCACCTAATTCCTGCTTAACTCTTATCTTTAAAGAGTTACCTAATTTCTGAATTTGAGAGCCTGCGTCATTAATATAAAATTCCTGATAAACATCATGACCATAAAACTTCAACAAATTAGCCAAAGCACTTCCCATTGCAGCCCAACGACCATGTCCAATATGGAAAGGCCCTGTTGGATTTGCTGAAACATATTCAAGATTTATTTTTTCAGCTTCAACATTTTCTGGTTTACCATAATTTTTACCCTTAACGAAAATTTCTTCAACTGCATTCATTAAAAGCTCATTTTTAGCTTTAAAATTGATAAATCCTCCCGCAACAGTAGCCTCATATCCGTTTTTATGCAATTTTTCAACAATTGCGTTTGCAATTTGTGGTGGTGCAATTTTTGCACTGCGCGCCAAGCTAGATACGTTAATCGCAAAGTCGCCAAATTCTATATTCTTTGGTTTTTCAACTGTTAAAGAGCCTTGTACATATTCGCTCATTTGTCCTAAAGTTTTATCGTTAATCGCTTCAATTACTGCGTTTTCAGTTTCTTTTAAAAATAAATCTTTTAACATTTTTCCTCACTTTTAGTAATCTTAATAAAAATATTATAAGCCAAAAAAAATATTTAAGATATAATAAAACTATGATTGATATTCAAACAACAGTAGAAAGAATAAGAGAAATTCTGGAAGACGATTCAAATTCGCAACTAAAAGAAGAATTGAACGGCTTTCACTCTGCGGATTTGGCGGACATTTTTCAAGAACTAAAGCCTGAAGAACGTCTTGAATGTTTCAATTTGATTGAAGAAGAAAAAGCTGCAGAAATGATTGAATATCTTCCACCTAATTTACAAGTCGAAATTTTAGGTGATATTGATACAGATTTAGCTGCAAGAATTATCCAAAAACTTCCTCACGACGCCGCTGCCGACGTTCTTGGTGATATGGAAGAAGATGAAACTGAAGCATATTTGGAATCCTTACCTCAAAAATTCTCTGAAGAAGTACGAGAATTGATGAATTATGACGAAGATACCGCTGGTGGTATGATGACGCCATTATTCATGACTGTTACGCCAAATATGATTGTAAAAGATGTTTTAGACTATATCAGAAATAGAGCAGAAGAAGATAATATTGATTTATATTACGTTTATGTAACAGATAGACAAGAACACTTGCTTGGAGTGGTTTCTTTAAGAAGTCTTTTAGTTTCACCATTCAAAACAAAAATCGCAGATATAATGAATTCTGATATAGTAAAATTACATATTGACGATTACAGAGATACGATTTCAGATGTATTTATGAAATACCAATTCGACTCACTTCCTGTCGTTGACCAATACAACCACCTAAGAGGGATTGTAACTTGGGACGACGCTCAAGACGCAGTTGAAGAAGAAACAACAGAAGAAATTTACGCTTCTTCAGGTATTTCGACAGGTAGCATTGACGAGGATGAAATCCTTGACGGTAGCATTTTTACATCAATTAGAGCAAGAACTCCATGGTTATTTGTTACATTAATCGGAGAATTAATTGCAGTTAACGTTGCAAATTACTACGGAAAAACTCTTCAGGCATTACCAATAATCGCAATCTTTATGCCACTTTTAGCAGGTCTTGCAGGTAATATCGGAACGCAAAGTATCACACTTATTGTTCGTGGGCTTTCAACAGGACAGTTAACAATGGCGTCAACTCTTAAACACATTTTAAGAGAAAGTTTTATCGGTTTCTTAATAGGTGCATTCTTCGGCGCAGTTGTAATGCTATTTACTTGGGGCTGGCAACACAATATAGAATTGGGTGTAATCGTAGGTGCTGCAATGGCATTAAATATGGCACTCGCAACCCTTATTGGTACATTAACTCCTTTTGCTATGAAAAGACTTGATATAGACCCTGCCGTTGCATCAGGTCCAGTTATCGCAACAGCAATCGACGTTTTAGGTCTGGCTGTTTACTTCTCTCTTGCATCAATCTTTTTATTAAAAGTTATGTAACAAATAATAATTTTTGTAGCATTTTTATAAAATATTCTGTTTTTTAAATAGTGTGTAGCTATATAATTGGAGATTTAATTATATGGTAAATGGAGATTTTAATCTATCTTCCGTACTGCGTGGAGCTAATAAAAAGTCAAATGACTCTTCATTTAGTATCGGTGGAAAAAATACATTTACAAATTCTGTTTGGTTAAATAATGCCGAACAAACTCCAAGAAAGACTGGTGAATACGGTCTTTCTAATAATTATGTAAAAATAAAAAGGCAAGCTGAACAAACAGCTCAACAAAAAGTTAAAAGAGCATTAAATAAAGCAAAAATAGAGGTAAAAAAAGGAGTTGTTGAAAAAACTCCTAATGATAGCATTGATATTAGACGATATCGAGCTTTTGAAAGTGCAAACCATAAAACACCTGTAAAAAGTACCGCACCATATTGTGCATCGTTTGTTTCGTGGTGCTATGGTAACGATTTTTCCGCTTTTGGTTATGAAGCATACACTCCTTCTCTAAGAAATAAAGCAAAAAAAGCTGGATTTTACACAGAGAAAAATAATATCGGCGACGGTAAAAATGGCACTTACAGACCAAAAAGTGGCGATTTATTGATGTGGATAAATAAAAACGGTAGCGGTGGACATGTCGGCATGATTGAATCATGCCGAGTAATAAATGGTAAAATGTACATAACAACCATAGAAGGAAATACTGTTGCCAAAGGTCAGGCAGAAACTGCAACAACAAAAGCCCAAGGTGAAGGTCCAGAAGGCGTTATGAGAAAAACTTATTCTCTTGACGAACTAAAAAGTAATCCACGGGTAAATGGTGTTGTTCGAATGGAAGAATGGCTTACAAGAACAGAAGAAATTCGACTTAATAAAAAGTAGTTTTTTAGTTTGCAAATCTAAAATGCATAATATCGCCATCTTGAACCACGTAATCTTTACCTTCAAGACGCATTAAACCTTTTTCTTTAGCGACTGTATAAGAACCGTCGCAAGCCAAAAAGTCCTCATACGATATAACTTCGGCTCTAATAAAACCTTTTTCGAAATCAGTATGAATTACCCCTGCTGCTTGAGGTGCTTTTGTTCCAGCGGTAATTGTCCAAGCCTTAACCTCGATTTCACCTGCAGTAATATATGTTCTTAAATTCAACAAGTGATATACTGATTGAATCATTTTTTCAATGCCAGAACTTGTTATGCCTAATTCTGCCAAAAATTCTTTTGCTTCTTCTTGTGATAAATCAGCTAATTCTTCTTCTATTTTTGCAGAAATTATAACCATTTCAGCACCATGTTTTTTCGCGTAATCGTCAACAAGTTTTGTATATTCATTACCTTCTACAACTTCGCTTTCTGAAACATTTGCAGCATAAATTACAGGTTTGATACTCATCAATTGAGTTTGTTTTGCAAATTTCAATTCTTCTTCATCGTCAAAAAGTTCTTCAACCTTGATAAATGTAGCTTCTGAAAGTTTATCATATAGCGTTTGCATAACTTTTACTTCCATTTTTGCCTGCTTATCGCCTGAATTAGCCACTTTTGCTGTTTTTGCAATCCTTTTTTCTAAAGAAGCCATATCCGCAAGAGCAAGTTCTGTATTAATAATTTCAATATCATCAATTGGATTTACCTTACCTGAAACGTGGATTGTATTTGGGTCATCAAAACATCTTACAACCTGAATAATGGCATCTGTTTCACGAATATTTGCCAAAAATTGATTTCCTAAGCCTTCACCCTTGCTTGCACCTTTAACAAGTCCAGCAATATCAACAAATTCAATAGCCGTAGGTACAACTTTTGCAGCATGAACTAATGGTTCTAGCTTATAAAGTCTTTCGTCTGGAACGCCAACAACACCGACATTTGGTTCAATTGTACAAAACGGATAGTTTGCACTTTGCGCATTTTTTGCACTTGTTAGCGCATTAAAAAGTGTTGATTTCCCTACATTTGGCAACCCTACAATACCAGCTCTTAACATTATATCTTTTCCTTTATTTTTATATATCGTGTACTTTTTAATTATACAACAAAAATTGGTTAATTTGATTATATAGACATCTTTATTAGACTAAACTCAATCGATGAAAATTTTAAAAATCTAATAAAAGACGATTTGATTGAATTAAAATAAATTAATATCAAGTCTTACAAAACTTATTCGATAAAATTATTTTCTTTAAAAAAGTTTTCTAGAAGTTTTGCCTGTTTTTTTGTAAACAAAAAATAAAACTCTTTTGATTTATAAATATCTTCAGTTTTTATTTTAATTATGTAAGGAACAAACAATGTTGCTTTTTTGTATTCTAAAAAATTATCCTTATTTATAATCCATTTTGAATTTCCACAGATTATATATAAAAAATCATCATAAATATTTACAGTAGTAGGATTTAATGCTGACGGTTTTAGTAACATTCGACACATAGAAGTATGAAATGATAGATTAGCTTCGCCATATTCTTCATAACTGTATTTTGTTTCAATATCTCTGAACTTATTTAATAAAAAGCAAATAAAAAAACTAATACTTGCAACAACTATGATAAAAAATATTATATTCATAATAAAATCCTTTTTGATAACAAATAGGCGGTTTTGAGCAAAGTTCAAAACCGCCTTTAAAATAAATTTAACTATTGTTTGTTCATACAACAATTTTTGTATTTTTTACCGCTACCGCAAGGACAAGGGTCGTTTCTGCCAATTTTTTCACCCTTGCGAATTGGTTTTACTTCAATATCATCTTTTCCTTCTGAGCTATCAAATTCTTCCGCTGCCTTTGAAAGATTTGTTTCTATTGGTTCTTCTTCTCGATGAATAATTTGAACTCCGAATTTCGTACGGAATAAATGTTTTACTGTTTCGCCTTGAATATCATACATCATATTGTTAAATAAATCATAGGCCTCTTTTTTGTATTCAATAAGCGGGTCTTTTTGACCGTAAGCTCTTAAACCAATGCCATCTCGCAAAATATCAATATTATGTAAGTGGTCAATCCATTTGTTATCAACAACCTGAAGCATAATATCTCTTTCAACTGTTCTTGCAATATTATCATCTTCAAAAGCATGTTGTTCTCTTGGATTTTCCTCGTATTGAGAAATTACATTGTTGTAAAAATCAACCATTTCTTGTTCGTGTTCTTTGTATTTTTCTTTTGCTAAATCGACAAGTTTTTCATACATCGCGTCAAAAGATAGATTTTTAATATCTGCAACATGTATGTATGATAATTGCGGAATTATTGAATGAAGTTCTTTAATTAAAATTTGCAAATCTTCTTCAATATATTCTTCAATATTCATATTTGGAGAAACATAGCCTCCGATAAGTCTTTCAATCTCACGTTCAATCATATAAACAACATCTTCTGAAAGATTTTTGCCAGAAAGAACTTTTTTACGCTGAGCGTAAAATTTTTCCCTTTGAACATTCATAACATCGTCATACTCAAGAACAGATTTTCTTATATCAAAGTGATATGTTTCAACTTTCTTTTGTGCTGATTGAATTTGAGCAGTAATAATAGGATTTTCAATCGCCATATCTTCTTCTACGTTCAGAGCGTTCATCAATTGAATAATTTTTTCACCACCGAAAATTCTCATCAAATTATCTTCCAAAGACAAGAAAAATCTGGTTGAACCAGGGTCGCCTTGACGTGCAGCACGACCTCTTAATTGATTATCAATACGACGAGATTCATGTCTTTCTGTACCTATAACGTGTAATCCGCCCGCTTTTACAACCTCATGATGTTCACGTTCTGTTTCTTCTCGAGTTTCAGCAAGAATTGCTTCTTTTTTTACCTCGTAATTTTCATCTTCTGGCGTAATATTGAAATCTTCTAATTTTTCTTTTGCTAAATATTCAGCATTACCACCTAATAAAATATCTGTACCACGACCAGCCATGTTTGTTGCAATTGTAACTGCACCCTTTCGACCAGCCTGAGCAATAATATATGCCTCTTTTTCGTGATGTTTTGCGTTCAAAACATTGTGTTTAATTCCACGTTCTTTTAATAAATGTGAAATATATTCAGATTTTTCAATACTAATCGTACCAACCAGAACAGGTCTGCCTAATTTGTGCATTGCAATAATATCTTCTACAACCGCCAAATATTTTTGCTTTTCTGTCTTATAAATAACATCAGAATAATTTATTCTAATATCTTTTTTGTTTGTTGGAATAATAGTAACTTCAAGATTATAAATTTTCCCAAATTCAGCTTCCTCAGTCATTGCAGTACCAGTCATGCCCGAAAGTTTTGGATATAATCTGAATAAATTTTGGAATGTAATACTTGCTAAAGTTTGCGTTTCGTCTTGGATTTTAACCCCTTCTTTTGCTTCAACAGCTTGATGTAAACCGTCAGACCAACGACGACCTTCCATTAAACGACCCGTAAATTCATCTACAATGCAAACTTCGCCATTTTTAATTACATAATCTGTATCTTTTACAAATAATTCTTTCGCTTTTAAGGCTTGCAACAAGTGATGTGCGTAATTATCTTGAATATCAAATAAATCTTTACAACCAATAATTTCCTGAGCTTTGTCAATACCATCTTCAGTTAAAATAATATTTTTGTTCTTTTCATCAACTTCATAATCAACGACTTTAGTCAATTGTGGTGCAACTTTTGCCATTAATTTATAAGTCGCTGCCGATTTTTCAAGACGACCGCTGATAATTAACGGCGTTCTTGCTTCGTCAATTAAAATACTATCAACTTCATCGACAATTGCATAATTATAAGGTCTTTGAACAAGCATTTCAAGACTTCCAGCCATATTATCACGAAGATAATCAAAACCAAATTCATTGTTTGTACCATAAGTGATATCACAAGCATACGCCTGACGTTTAAGCTCAAAATCTTCTGCCGAACGACCGCCAGAAAGAATTACACCAACAGTAAGCCCTAAAAATTTGTAAATTTTACCCATCCATTCGCTATCACGTTTTGCAAGGTAATCATTTACTGTAACAACATGAACACCTTTTCCAGTCAAAGCGTTCAAATATGCCGGAAGCGTCGCAACTAAAGTCTTACCTTCACCAGTTCTCATTTCGGCAATATGACCATTATGTAAAAAATACCCACCGATTAATTGAACATCAAAGTGGCGCATATTCAAAACACGTTTGCCTGCCTCACGAACTGTCGCAAATGCCTCTGGCAAAATCTTATCTAAAACTTCCTTTTCTAAAATTCTGTCAGCTTTTGGATTATCCGAAGTTCGTCTGTTTTTTAAAATTTCCTTAAATTCTGCTGTTTTTGCACGCAAGTCATCGTCTGTCATTTTTTCAAATTCAGGCTCTAGTGCATTAATATGCTCAATTATGGGCATAATCGCTTTAATTTTCTTTTCATGTGGATCGCCCATAAGTTTTAGTAAAAATTGTATCATTATATTCTCCCTATTAGTTACGCTAATTGTACCATGAACATAACTTCATAGCAATTAAAAACGTACAAAATCAGACAACAGGGGAATTGGTTAAGATTGGAACAAACTGTTAATTTTATTTGTGATGTCCTGCGGATCTATTTCGTTTGTAACTTTATTAATATCTTGTGCAACCTGATATAATTTTGCAGCTTCAATCTTATCGCCAACAATTGTGATAGCTCTTGCCAAATTAAAATGAGCTAATGCATAATTAGGATTGCATTCAATTGATTTTTTGAATAATTCAATTGATTTTTGAACCCTGCCTAAATCATCAAGATAAATTACACCCAAATTATTATATGCAATATCATACATAGGATCGTTTTCAATCGCTAATTCATACTCTTTAATAGCCTCGTCAGTATCACCCTTGCCCCAATACAAGAAACCTAAGTTACAATGAATTTTTGCATTGTTAGGGTCTAAATCTAAAGCACTTCTATATACAGTTAAAGCATTTTCAAAATCTTCCTTGTCGTAAAATGCCGAACCTAAGTTTACGTAAATATCAATATCTTCAGGTGTCAATAAATATGCACTTTGGTATGCACTTATCGCAGCATCTAAATCACCTTTATTTTCTTGATAAACAAACCCTAAAGTTTGTGTAATAATACTTGTCCATTGTCTGTTTGGATTTAAAGTAATTGCAGCCTGATAATGCGAAATAGCCTCTTTAATTTCACCCTTGATATAATAAATGTTCGCTAAATTCGAATGAAACTCTGGCATGTTTGGTAAAATACTGATTAATTTATTATATATTTCAATTGCATTATCATAATCGCCTTGCTCCTCGTACGCCTGACACAAATGACGATATGCAGGAATATTCAAACTGTCCAACCAAATTGCCATTTTGTATTCCGTAATCGCATCATCATATTGACCAATCGAACGGTAAATATCGCCCAAAAGACAGTACAATGGCACAAACCCAGGAGCTTTATCAATTGCATCAACGTAAAGGTCAATAGCATTACTTAATCCTTTTGATTGAACCTTAAAATACCCTTTAAGCAATACTGGTAAGAATTGCAAGTATGAAATCGAACGCAAAACATTCTTTATTGCGATTTTATCAAACGGCAACGTCAAAATTGAAGCAATAAACTCAATCTTACTTTTCCACCAAGTAAGCGGATTTCTGAACGAAGATACTTTATACAAATTATAAAGTAAATAATGCGCAGAAGAACTCGTTAAAGGTTGCAATTTTATAGCATGCTTTGCATTAAAAATCGCCTCTAAAAAGTGTGCTTTTTTTGTATATGTTTCAGCCAATAAATAATAAGCCTTCGCTAATTTATGGTCTTTTGTAGTTGCCATGTTTAAATAATTTATGGCTCTGTCCAAATCACCTTTAAAATACTGTGCTTGACCTATTTTGAAATAAATTTCAGCTGAATCAATATACGTTTCTAATGCCCTTTGATATTCAGTAATAGCCTCATCTATGTACTGATAAGAATTATGAATATCTAAATGCCATGCCAAATACAAATCACCTAAACGAACATGTAAATCAGCATTTGTAGGGTCTTTTTGCAACTCAACTTGACAAAGTTCAATCGCATTTTGAACATTGCCATTTTTAACTTGTTTGTTTATTTTTTTTTCAAGTTGCTGAAGTTTATTTTTCATGACTCTAAATGCTATTCGGCGTGTTGTTTTTGTCTTGCCTGCATATCAATAGAAAAACAAGTTTTAATTATTTTATCACGTTCTTTTTCATCAATATTAGTAAAAGCTAAAGTGTATTCATCTGGTTGCAATGACGGATTGTCAAGAATAACCGCTTCAAAAGTTGCAGGCGTATCAAAATTTCTCAAATATAATTTACCACGTACCATTTGTTCAGGTTCCAATTCTTCTTTACTGCAGAATTTTATACCACCACCTGAAATATCAATTGTACTAGCAATAAATACTTCTTTGCTTAATTCAAGAGTCAATTTTGTTTTCAAAGGAGACCTTGAATAATCACGACGTTGAATAACAACCGCATCTTCAACATATTCAATAATAAATTCTTCTTCATCAGGAGAATTTATTACCACAGATTCAAATACCATCAAACCTGACGGTGTAAAGATTTTCACATCAATTGGAGTGCCTTCTTCAAGATACTGCTTTAAAGTTTCAGCGTCTTCTGGATAGTCCAATTCTAATCTGTCATTGTAGATTGTTTTTACGATACAATCTAGTTCCATTTCGATGCCATTTTCACCATCGAAGAAAATTTTTGCTTTTTGGTTTGTACTTATATCACTCATATATCTATTTTAATTAACATTATATAAAAATGCAAGTAGTTTAATTATAAAACGCTACAAAACTCTACAAATTAATATTTACTAGATATATTTTCTTAACAAATTGAAAAATTTAGTTACAAAACTTTCTTCTTTTTTCGCGCCAAATGAGCAATATGAAGAATATGCAATATCGTCAATTGCCTCAGAGGTAGTAGCATAATCTTCTACAACATAATCATCTGCTAAAAATGCAGGATATGAACTTTTGAAAGATACATTTGTTGTCTTTTTCTTTGGTAATTCAAATGTATCAGCTAAATCCATATCAGCTAAAAAATTAACGTTTTTAACATCATTATTAATAGGTGTATTCTTAACAATTATTCTTTTTTGATTAGCTAAACCGTTGTTATAATCTCTAATATAGATATCTGCTAAGTCTATATCTGCTAGATAATTCCCCCTAGAATTGCTGAATTCATTTAGTGTATTTTTAACAATTGTTTTAGGACAACAAAAATTGTTTTCTGCTACTTTTGAAGCCTCTTTTGCTTTACCAAAGCTTAAATTTGCAACATTCGTAAGGGTTGTATATTCTTTTGTAATTGGAGTAATGTTCATACCTATATATTATCACAAAAATATATTAATTGTATGTTTTACAATTAATATATTTACAAAACTTCACAAAGTGGTCTAAAAATTATTATGCTCTGTGTTTATCAAAATAGCGTAAAATATCTATTAAAGAAGATGTTCCGCCTATATGACCAGATTTTGAAACAATCCATTGCGCTTTGTGATCCAAGGTTAAAGCAACTGCTGGTGCAACCTCATCAATAATTTGTAATTGGTTAGAATTTATTGCACTACAACACTTGTAAGAAGTTTCACCACCCAAGGTAATCAAAATTACTTCTTTACTATTAACAATTTCATTAGTAAGTTCTGCCAAAAAACTTGAAACATGCTCAACCAATTTTGTTTTGGTCATGTCTGCATTTAAAGAATCATCAGAAAAACCATCAAAATCTTTGATTAAATTAGACGCATTAACAGTAACGATATTATTTTCACCCAAATTATTTAAAATACGTTCAACAAGTTCTTTTTTCACTCCACTCAACAACGTATTCATATCTAGCTCAATAAAATAAGTGTTTTCATAATCTTCCGAAGCATCTAATGCCTGTAATTGAGTTATTGTTGTTTGAGTACCTGTACCAGATAAAATTAATTTTGGCAAATCTGGGATAACTTTCGGAGCAATTTCTTCTTCTAAAGGTGGCAACCAAATATTACCTAAAACTTGCGCAGTTGCAGCAGTTCCAGCTGGTAAGAAATTATAACTTGATTTTTGAGTTGCAAGAATAATTTGTTCTATATCTGTAATAGACACCGCATCAGCAACAATAATCTTTTTACCCTCTTTTACAAGCGAATTTAGCTTTTGTAAAATTGGACCAGCACCTTTCATAATTGTTTGTAAATCCAAAACCCCGACCAAATCAGCATTTTCTCCCAATTCTTTTTTTATCATAGTTGGCACATGTGATTCAAAAATTGGATTTATATTATATCTTGCTATATCAGTTCTTTCTATTGGCTGACCTTTTATTAATTGATATCCGCCAACCGTAACCTTGTTATCTGCGGGATAGGCAGGAATTACAACAGACGCGTCCCAATTTAAAGTTTCTAAAATTGCTAATGTTTCAACGCCAATATGACCGGTTAAAGCCGAATCAATTTTTTTGAAAAAATAATCTAAATTCAAATTATCTAAAAACAACTGCGTTGCCTTTTGAACTTCACTTTTTGCAAACTCAGCAGATTGATTTCTCGTTGCAGTAGAAACAGCCCAAACTTGAGTGTTTTTAACATTTTGCGGGCTACTTTCAAAATTCAAAAGAATTTGAGAATTTGCACCTCTCAAATGAAATTGAAGTGCGGTTTCGTTTGCATCTGTTAAATCATCGGCAATAATGCCTATCATATCTGAAATAATCATTTTTACGCTTCGTCTTTTTTAGAACCCAATAATCTTATATTATTAGCAATAACTAAATATCTTTCTCTTTCTTCACCAGAAGCATCTTTCCATTTGTTAGAAGCAATTCTGCCATCAATAGCAACTAAGCGCCCTTTTTTTACGTATTCTCCAGCGAATTCAGCTTGTTTATCCCAAACATCAACATTGAACCAATCTGTAACTTCAGCTTTTGTCTTGCTATCCCAGCGATTTGCCGCAACAGAAAAACTTGTTTTTATTTTTCCTGATTCATAATATTTGATGTCTGCATCTTGACCTGCTCTACCTACGATTACAACTGAATTCATATTTTATCCTTTATTTAATACTACTTATGCATTTTAACATGCATTTTCTGAATTTAACATACAATTTTCAAAACCAGTATTTTTGCATATTTCAGCACACCATTTTTGAATAATTTCATCTTCGTCTAATTGATACGAAATAGGTTCACCAATTACAACTGTTACACTTTTTTCGAACATTTTTTTTGCATATCCGTCAAAACCAACAATTGAAACAGGCACGATATCTGCTTTTGCATGTTTTGCAATTTTCACAAAACCTTTTCTGATATTTTCAATTTTTTTATTTTTCTTTGTTCCACCTTCAGGAAATATTCCTAATGGCCAAGTTGTTTTAAAAATATCTCTTACAGTCTTAAAAGTCGCCAATTCTGGTTTTTCTCTATCAACAGAAAAAGCACCTAAACGTTTAATAATCCAACTTCTTTTATCATCTTCAAAAAGTTCTTTTTTTGCCATAAAAGCAATATGTTTATTTGTTGCAGACGCAATAAATGGCGGGTCCATTTCTGAAACATGGTTTGACGCAAGAATATAATTTCTATCTTTTGGAAGATTTTCTTTGCCTTTAACTTTTAATTTATATTTGAAAAAGCACACAAAATCTACAACTGTCCATAAAAAGAGCATGTAAAATATTGTTCTAAAAATATGATATTCACTAGCGTATCTTCTTGAAAAATTTCTTTCCTCTGACATTTCTTAATCCCTTTATGCAGGATTTGGAATATACGTAAATCCTGTCAATTGTTCAATAGCCAATGCCCATTGTTCCATAACTTTTTCAGCATCATCACTGTATGGAATTAATTCACCGATTTTTACTGTAATATTACCTTTAAATGGACACCAAGTCATATTCTCCGAACCTACTATACCAACAGGTAATATACTACATTTAGTTGCTTTCGCTATGCCTGCAAAACCTTTATGAATGTTTTCAATTGTACCTTTTGGAGCTCTTGTTCCTTGTGGGAATAGCCCTAAAATCCAATTTGTATTTTTAACTTCATAAGCAGTTTTGATAGTAGAGATTTCCAGTTTATCTCTGTTAACCGCAAAAGCCCCTTGCCAATCTAGCATCCAGCGTGTGAATTTTTTCTCAAAAAGTTCTTTTTTTGCCATAAAAGCCACTGGTTTAGGCATTATGAAGCACACTAGGAATGGATCAAGATTTGATAAATGATTTCCGCATACTATGAACTTTGAGTCTTTTGGAATATTTTCCTTACCTTCAATTTTTACCTTGTACATTAACCTAAATTGTAGTCCGTACCAGAATTTACAAACTATATTTTGGAATATCCTGCGCCAAAAATTGAAATATTTTGCAGTTCTTCTTGCGTAATTTACTTTTTGTCTTGCCATTTTTTGTGTCCTTCTATTTGATTATTATATTATAAATATAATTTATTTTCTAATATATGAACTTGTTTTAAGTTTTATTTATGTTAATATTAATTTATTGAAAGGAGAGAAACATATATGATTATTGAAAAAACAGCATCTTGTGAGTTAGAAAAACAACTTTTTGAAAGTGTTTACAATCGTACACCTGATTATGTAAAAAATCTTAAATTAATGGATTTTTCAAAGAGTGGTGAATTTACTTTTACATTAAAAAAAGAACATTTGTTACCTTATGACGCAGAAACAAATCCTGAAGGATTAAATTTAAAAGAATGGTTTGCAAATTATGCAAAAGAAGCAAAAGTTTCAACGGCAGGCATTAGAGGTCCACAAAACATTTTGTATCCACAAGACACTCGTTTTCCAATTAACTTGGTAGGTATCGTTCTTGCGACCTTAGCTAAAGCTCTTGTTGCAGTTGAAAAATACCCTAATAAACAAATTTTAAAACTTGCAGGTCGTGAAGTCAGATACAATTCTGATTTATTTTTAGACGCTATTGCAAGAGTACAAGCAGCGCAAGGCATTAAAACTCTTGTTCCAGTTGGCAAAAAGACTATTCCAATTTGGCTAGCTTCTTTCCTTGCTTTCAAACTTGACCTTGTTGGTGGTGAATACATCACTTCAAGCCATGGCATTTCAGTTAAAAACGCTACAAAAGATTTGAACTCTCAAGGTAGCCAATATTTACCTGAAGAATCAGCTGAATTTGTACAAAAAATTCAAGAAATTTTTGACGAAACAGAAAAAAATGGTTCTTACGAAATTAAAATTTCAGCAGAAAATAATCCATTAATTGATGAAAAAATCATGGAAAAACTAAACGATGGTGTTGATTTATACGTTGAATACTTAAAATCAGGCGTTGCTGAAAAAGATAATTTAGATTTTATTAAAAAAGCTCAAAACAAAATCGTAATTGAAAATGTTGGCGGTTCAGCTTACAGAACTTTAAGCCGAGTTTTAGAAGAACTTGATTTAACAGACAAGTTTGTTTGGTTAAACGAAAGTGAAGATCCATTCTTCCACTCAATCGGTAAATATGATGTTGACCCAAAAGGCAACAAAACATTCTATGATTATTCAGTAGACGCAACTGTTTTAGCAAAGCGCCAAAACGGCGAAAACTACTTCCCTGTAATCGAAACCTTACATTATGACAAAGTTTTGGCTGATTATCCAATTGGCACAACTGTATTAATTACAGACCCAGACCACGACAGATTAACAGTTACTCAAATCGAAGATGTTAAAGAAATTGAAAAACTTGAAAAAGCTGGTATTGCTTATGTAAATCTGGGTAATGGCCGAGTTTTAACAGTATTTACAGCAAATCAAGCCTTCTTATTGTTAATGGATTTCAGAATGAAAATGTTAAAATCTCAAGGCAAATGGAATAACCACCCTCGCTTTATGATTAAAACAACAGCTTCTGCAATGAGTTGGGACGAATGGGCAAAAGCAAATGACATCGCAGTTGTTAATGTTCCAGTTGGTTTCAAAGAAATTGCTAATATCATGAAAAAAGTTGAATTAAAACTTAAAAAGAACCCTAACGACGAAGTTAAAGTGTTTGACGTATTCGGTCAAGAAATTAACTTGGGCAAATCACCTCGTCTAATCTTCGGCGGAGAAGAATCTGGCGGTATGATTATGGGTGGCGAAGAAATGATTAAATCATTATCTGGCAGAGAAGCTATTGCAATGAGAGAAAAATCAGCAACAGAAGCTATTTTAGTTGCTTCAGCGCTATCTTCAAAACTTGAAGAAGAAAATAAAACAATGTCTGAATATTTGCTAGAAGTATTTAAAGAAAACGACATTAAAGGCCAATTTGATACTCGTGTAGATATTTCTTACTATAACGAATCAGAACCAGATATTGATAAACTTAAAGCTGCAAAAGTTGCTGGCGAACAATTGAGAACAAAGAATGACTTATTCTATCTTTCAATGGCAATCGCAATTCGTTCAGGTAAAATGACTTTTGAAAACGCAAAGGAAATTCTTACAGATGCGTTCAAAGAATTAAATTTTGATAATTTGAAAGCAATTAAATTTGTAGGCGACGGCACTTACTTAGAATTTGCAGACAAATACATTGAAATCAGACCTTCTGGTACAGATGCCAAAACAAAGGCTTATGGAGCAGGTTTAAGTTTAGAAGAAATTATCAAATTTGCTCAGGCAATGGGTAATTATTCTGGAGAAAGAACAGAAATTCACAAAAAATATATCAATGATGAAATGTATGACTTAACAAAAGACAACGCAATGAATTATTACTTAGATTTTGTGAACGTAGATGCAAATAACGAACAATTTGTAATTCCAGAATACAAATTCTAATTTAATAAGAGAATAAAAAAAATGAAGGGCGCAAGCAGAGCTTGCGCCCTTCAAGTATTCCCAAATTTATTTAATTATTAATAGCAAATTATTTCCTGTATGTTATAGATAAATACCACGTAATAATGAATTTGAAACATATATGCAAAATATCTTTATTTCATGTTACAATTCTTATACAAGCTGATGTGATGGAATGGTAGACATGCATGCTTGAGGTGCATGTGGCGCGAGCTGTGGGGGTTCGAGTCCCCCCGTCAGCAGTTAATAGTCCAAAATAAAAAACTTCTGGGACGAGAACCACTGAACGAAGTTCAGTTCAGGTTCGAGCGCGAACGAGCTGGGGTTTATTAGTCCAATTTGGATTTACATATTTATATAAACTTTCCCAATTCTAGGTTAATTGAGGCTGATTTTTAGGAATGAGATTTGAGTTTCAAAATGCACCAAAATGGACTTTTCGGGTGCTCAAAAGTCCACAATATTTTCAAAAATTTTAATTAAATTTGCCTCTATCGTTGAACACATTTACCTTTTAGACATTGGACAAAATGAGTACCAAAAGCCCAATTTGAAATTTCTTGTATTTTGAGATGTGTCGAATTATCTCTGAGATTGGGATTTAGACTTGATTTTTGCCATAACAAGAGTGATGAATGTCATTGCAAAAGAAAGGAACTTGCGATGACAGAAAAAGATTACCAACTTTATGGCACAAAAATTTTAAATCTTAAAACTCAAGAAATCGGTTTATTAATTTGCATTTGGAAAAATAAATTTGCTGATGGCGAAGTCGATTTTGCAACCTGTGTAGATAAACAAGGTAAAAGATACAATATCGAACTAGATAATATTAGAGGATTCGAAGATGATTTTTACAAAGCGAACAGTTGAGACAGAGTCGAAACTTGTGAGCCTGTATCTGTAATGGAGCAAAGCAAAATGAAAGTGAGAAATAAATTAACGAAAGAAATCATAAATATTTCTTATAATGACTTTAAAACAAGGTTTTCAAAAGAAATACAAGTCGCATTTGAAAGTTATTGTCAAACGCAATTAAATAAAAATTCTTATAACCATAAACATAACAACTATATAGAACAAGATTTTTATTTTGACCTTCAATGGAATTTTAATCATTTTGGTATGAGCAATTGGTATATTGAAAGGTTAAATTGATGACAGAAGATTCAGTTATATTTACACCAGAAAAATCAAAGAAAATAGCCTTAGCAAGATTGGATTTGCTCAATCAATGGAAAGAATTTCGCAGAAAATCAGATAATAAACTTCAGGCAGACTATGATTTTGTTAATTTACATAATACAAATAATTCACATCTTTTTGAGATATTAGGTAAAATATCTCGTGGTACACTCCACCGTTGGAAAAATACGCTTAACGGAACTGAAGATTACACTAAACTTATCCCACAATACAAATATGCAAAAGTAAATGAATACAGAACTTGTTTAACAGATGAAGAAATAAAAATATTTATGGGCTTGCTTTTGCACCCCAATAGACTTTGTATAGGTAAAGCGATTGCACTTACAAAATACAAACTCCAACAACAAGGACAATCATACATTCCAGCAGATATTACTTTTAGAAAATATGCTAATTGGTTCAAAAAGAATAATTATGACAAATGGGTTTTAGCAAGAGATGGTGAAAAAGCTCTATCAGATAAAGTAGAACCATATATAAAACGTAATGCAAGTTTATTAGAAGTTGGAGATATTCTTGTAGCAGATGGACACGTTTTAAATTTTAATGTGATAAATCCTTTTACTGGTAAACCTACTAGAGCAACATTAGTAGGATTTTTAGATTGGAAATCCACAGCACTTGTAGGTTATGAAATTATGCTAGAAGAAAACACGCAATGTATTGCAAGTGCATTAAGAAATGCCATTATTAATTTAGATATGATACCTAAAATTGTATACCAAGATAACGGTAGAGCTTTTAGAGCTAAATACTTTACTGACGATAAAGGCTTTACAGAGTTAGGATTTAATGGACTTTATTCAAAGTTAGGCATAGAAACCGTTTTTGCAAGACCATATAACGCAAGAGCAAAAGTTATTGAAAGATTTTTCAAAGAGTTCCAAGAAAGTTTTGAAAAACTTTTACCAAGTTATGTAGGAAGTAATATTCAAAATAAACCAGCTTATATGATGAGAAATGAAAAGTTACACAAGCAATTACATAACGATTTTGTACCAACTTTAGAAGAAACAATAAAAATGATTGATATGTGGTTGAATTTCAAAAACTCTCAACCTTGTCCAAATGCACCAGATAAAACAATAGCAGAAGTTTTAGAAAGTAGAAAGCAACAAAATGTAGATATTAATTTACTTGACGATTTGATGCTTGCAACTGAAGTTAAAACAATTCAAAGAAATGGTATAAGATTTTTAAATTGCGATTATTTTGATGAACGCCTTTATGGGTTTAAAAGTAAGGTTCTAATTAAATACAATTTATTTGATTTAACAAGTATAAAAGTTTATACAACCAAAGGTGAATATTTATGTACAGCAGAACGTGTAACTGAAACTCACCCCATGGCAAAATTATTAGGTACGATTACTGATTTTGAAGATTATAAACAAAAAATTGTAAAACAAAGAAAATTGCATAAGAAAACAATAAATGCGGTGAAATCGTACCTTTCAGAAGATGAAACCAAATTTTTAGAAACCAAAATGCTTGAAGAAAATTCAAACCCTGTTCAAACAGAGTTTAAAGTGCGTTCAAAAGGTGTTCAAAAAATATTCAAGAATAATTCAGAAAAATATGAGTATTTAATAAAGACTAATCCTGATAATAAATGGATTGAGAATTTTAAACAAACTAAGGAGTACAGGCTTTTATATGAATAGAATTTTTGTTAAAACAACGAACGTGAAAAATTTTATTGGTTTAGTTGAAAATCTTCTAAACAAGCCAAAGAATATTCCTAAAATGGGGCTCATCTATGGTGAACCAGGGCTTGGTAAATCCCAAACAGCATTATGGTTGGCTTGCAAATATGATGCGATATATTTAAGGACGACAAACTTAATGACAGGGCGATGGTTACTAGAAGAAATCGTAAAAGAAATGGACGAAATTCCAAGATATTTGACGTCTGATAATTTTAATTTAATAGTTCAAAAATTAAAACAAAAGCCTAAACTAATCATTGTTGATGAAATAGATTATCTGATAAATAACTTAAAAACGATAGAAATTTTGAGAGATATTCACGATGAAACTAATTGTCCAATAATCTTTGTTGGTATGGGATTGGCACATAAAAAAATCGAGCGATACAAACATTTATACGATAGATTTTCAGAAATAGTTAAATTTGAAACATTTTCAATAAATGACTTAAAACAAATTTTTGACCAATTATCTGA
>CAKUXD010000018.1 GCA_934699705.1 uncultured Candidatus Melainabacteria bacterium | reverse complement strand
AATAATCTTGCTTGTGATGCTGACATTCCCATAGTGCTAACTCCTTATTAAGTTTGCTTTTCCCTTACATACTTTATATCGGTTCAAAAGCATGAATTCTTTAGGGTTTTGAAGGGTTTTGTTACATAACTTTACATTAAACGTCATGATTTAACAATATCAATAACATAAAATTTATCATTAAAAATAAGTTATTTATTTTCGTCAAAATATCCAAAAGATTTTAGCGTTTTATCTTTTTTACGCCAATCTTTTTCAACTTTTACAGTCAATTCCAGGTAAACTTTCTTTTCAACAATTTCTTCTAATTCAAGTCTGGCTTGTGTTCCGATTGTTTTCAATAAAGAACCATTTTTGCCGATTAGAATTCCTTTTTGGCTTTTATGTTCACAAAAAATTGTTGCATAGATTTTATCAATATTTTCTTCTTCTTTGTAATTGTCAATCATAACTGCGATTGAATGCGGAATTTCATCTTGTGTGTTGAGTAAAATTTTTTCGCGGATTATTTCAGAGGCAACATCGCGCATGGATTCTTCTGTTAAAACATCTTCTGGATAAAGTAAGTCGCCTTCTGGAAGTTTTTTATAGATATTTTCTAGTAAAGTATCAATATTTCTGCCTGTTTTAGCTGAAATTTTAATAGTTGGGTAATTTTTTTCAAAAAGATTTTTGTAGCTCATTAAATTTTCTTCTACTTTTTGAAGTTTTTTAATTTTATCTAGCTTGTTTAAAACGATAATCACAGGCATTTCAGTTTTTGCAATAATATTTTCAGCAATCCATTTATCGCCTTTTCCGGCAGGGTCAGAGCCATCTACAAGAAATAGTACGACATCGCTGTCTGGCACTGCAATTTTTGCTTCATCAAGAAGAAATTCACCCAATTTGTTTAAAGGTTTATGCACTCCAGGGGTGTCAACAAAGACAATTTGGCCTTTTTCGTTTGTTAAAATCCCTTTAATTCTTTTTCTTGTTGTTTGGGCTTTGTCTGTCGTAATTACGATTTTTTGACCAAGAATTTGGTTCAAAAGAGTTGATTTTCCGACATTTGGTCTGCCTATAATTGTTACAAATCCGCTTTTCATAATTTTAGGATAACATAAACATGATTATAATTTTTTATATACCTCAAATGTAGTATTTTTCTAAAAATTGATATCATTTTTATAATAATAATGTTAATATTAAACTCAGGAGATAGTCTGTGAAAAACAAAGTAGTAAGATATAGTTTAATATTGACTGCATTAATACTTGCTCCTGTTTTTGCAAGTGATTACAATAATGAATTGGTTAAAATGGATTTGGACCAAACTTCTGATGGTGCAGTAAAAGTTAATATTTATACTAATAAGCCATATAACGAACAGATTATTGTAAACAAAAAACCTGATAACAAATACGTTATTTTATTGCCGGAAACAACAAATGCAATGAACGTAAAACCTGACATTTCAGGAATTTCAAACGTGAAAGATGTTGATGTTAAAACTCAACAATATTCTTCTCTCCCAGGAAAAGGATATACAAAAATAACAATTGATAGTAAAAAGCCGATAGAAGTTATTCCTAAGGCTTTTGTAACAAAACCTTTGCAGACAAAAACTTCAAGAGGTAATAGACCTTCTGTTTCTGCACAACAAGTTCAAATGGCGCTACCACAAAGAGTTTTAAACCAACAAAGACCAATCACAAATTCTGATTTTGTGCCGTCTTATGAGCGCCAAAGACGTGCAAATCAGCAAAATTACGTTGCAATTCCGCAACAGACTGTTACGCGTAGAGAAGCTCCTCAACAATCAGTTCAAAGAGAGCCTCAAAGAGTTATTCAATACGCATCTCAACCAGTACAACAAGTTCAGCAAGCTGAACAACAAACTCAGCAATCGCAAGTTACAAATGTAACTGACAATTCTGCCTTAACTCAAAATGAGCAAGTTGCTTTAGAGGATAATAGTAACCAAGCAGTAGATGATGTTAATCAACAACAAATAGTCGGTGATGATGATATTTCAGAAGATGAACTTGCATTTTTCAAAAAAATAATTAAATTTAAACAAAAAGTTGTAAAAAAAATAAAAAGTTTACTATCTGTAAGAATATCTTTTTCTTCTATAATAACTGTATTACAATTTATATTGTTAGTAGTTCTAATTAAAATAATAGGAGATTTAGTAAAAAGAATTCAATATCCGACAGAAACGCCGTCTGTTACAAGACGATTAATTCATGATAATGATGAAACTTTTGAACAAGCGTATCCGTCATATTCAAATATGGACGTGTACAACACGAACAGAAGTAATTTTGAGGAAGATAATAAGGAAGGATTTAATGTTGCTCCGCTTTCAACTCCTTTAAATTACAAATCAAAAGTTAATAATTCATCAATAGGTGGAAATAATTATCGTACTACGCAAGCGTATCCAGCAAGGAATGATTTTTACAGACCTCTAAATGAAATTAATGAGGAAGATAAAATGTCAATTTTCGATGAAAATTCTCAAGATATAGAAAGAGCGATTTTTAAAAATCCTCTAACTCAAATTAGCAAACAAGATGAAGAAACTTTGTTTGATGAGGTTGAACCAGCAGAGGAAAATACTCCTTTTGCAGAAGAAAATTATGCAATAAATGAAAATCAAGATTTCTTTAATTACGGTCAAAACTCTGGAAAAGATGAAGATTTCTTTATTTTTGAAGACGATGAAGAAGACGAAGAAGATGTTGATTATCAAGAGGATTACGTTGACGAAGATGACCAAGATTATGACGAATACGATGAAGACGAGGAAGAATATGATGACTCGGAGTATGAAGAAGAATATGATGAGGACTTAGATGACGAGGAAGTGGCTGAAGACGCTCCTCAACAACAAGCTTCTGTCGATCCGTTTGAACATTTAAGCGTTCAGGCTAAATACGTAATTGATTCAAATAGAGGTTTTGCACAGGTTAATGTCGATGGTATTAACGCTCTTATCGGTTATGTAGGCTCAAAAATTAGTGTAATACGTAAATTTAAAGAAGATATAAAAGATTCTATGCAGGTTAGATTGAACGAACAGCCTGATGCGGAAACTATGATTTATATTATAAAATTAGGTAATTATAAAACTCTTGTTGAAGTAAAACCTAATAGTATTAGGCAATTATTAGATTTATAATATTATGAAACGATTATTTGTTGCTATATTATTGATTATGACTTTTTGTTGTGCGTGTGAAAAACGTAATAACAAAGAGGTTATCAAGTTTGCAAGTTGGGGTTCGCAATCGGAAGTCGCAATTTTAAAGCCGATTATAGCTGAATATGAAAAACAAAATGATAATGTAAAAATTGAATTTATGCATATTCCGCAAAATTATTTTCAAAAATTTCACCTTCTTTTAGCGTCAAATATGGCACCTGATGTTATATTTATGAATAATCTGTATTTACCTGTATATGCTGACTTTTTAGAGGATTTAACCCCTTATGTTGAAAAAAATGTTTTTTATGAAAAAACTTTGCAGGCATTAAGTTTTAATGGGAAAATTCTTGCGTTTCCTCGTGATGCCTCAAATTTGGTCGTTTATTATAATAAAGATTTATTTAAAAAATATAATATTCAAATGCCACATGAAAATTGGACTTATGAGGATTTATTAAAAATTAGTTTAGAATTTAAAAAACATAATGTTTTCGGAATAAGTTTTGAAGAAAATCCGCTATTTTATTTACCATATTTAATGAGCGAAGGCGGAGGAATTTTGTCTGACGATTTAAAAACTTCAATTGTAAATGAACCGCAATCTCAAAAAGGTTTGAAGTTTTATGCAGATTTGAGAAATAAATATAATGTTGCGCCAAAAAAATCTCAAAGTGCAAGCATGACAATGGCGCAGATGTTTTTGAACGAAAAACTTGCAATGCATTTATCAGGTCGCTGGCTTGTTCCAAAGTATAGAGAAAGTGCTGATTTTGATTGGGATATTATTAATTTTCCGCATGGTGATGTTGGAAGTGTAGTTCCGATGGATTCTTCAGGTTTTACCGTTTATAAACGGTCAAAACATAAAGAACGTGCAATTGATTTTATTAAATTTTTATCTTCAAAAGAAAATATTCAAAAACTTGCTAAAAGTGGTCTTATAACTCCAGCAAGGCGTGATGTCGCAACTTCAGATGAATTTCTTGCGGGCATGCCAAAATCTTCAAAGGTGTTCTTAAAAGTTATTGAAACATCAAAACCTACTCCAGTTTCAAAAAATTACCGAGAATTTACAGATAATTTAACTAAACAATTAGAACCGTTGTTTAATAATGAATTGTAAGTTGACCTTAGTTGAATGGCTTAACGGTTAAAATAATCCTGTTATTGCGAGAAGTGATAGAGACAAAGCAATCTGAGGACTTTTAGATTGATTGTTTTATGTCGATTTACGACTCACAAACTGCAACTTACTATTTTATCAATTATTCTTCTTCAGTTTGTTTTAAAGCGCTTGTGTCAATGTCAAGTTTTCCGTCTGATTCGTGTAACAAAGTTCTTGCTACTGCTTGAGGGTAGAAGGAAATTCCTTTAACTTCGCCAGAATTTATACGTCTGATTACTTCGTCAATGTATTTTTGAGTATTTTCCTTCATTTCAGGGTGTTCGTCAACCCAATCAGCTAGAGGAATACTGCTTCTTGTGTGGTTGCAACCGCCACATTCCAGCAAGTAGTTTGAAATATTATCTCTGCCACCTCCTGATTGAGGGTGAATATGTTCAATTGTGCCAACTGAAAGTTTTACAAGCCTTTCGCCGATTTCTTTATGACCTCTTTCTGCATATTTTACGATGAATGCGCTTACATCGTTTTGCGAAGTAGGCATTTTTTCTGCTTCTTTTGTCATTTGTTTGTAAACTTCTTCGTTTGAAATCTTTGAAGCTAAGTCTTTTACGTCTTTTATAAAGGTTTTACGTTTGAATTTAATTTCTTTATCGTTTGAACAAACAAGTTTTCTTGTAATATCAGTAACTTTTTTAACTTCTGCTTGCTCTTTTTCTGAAAGACCTTTTGCTAAGGTATCTACGGTATCAAGAATTTTATTTTGTTTTTCTTGAAGCATTGTTAAATGAGGTTCTTTATGTAAGTTTAAAAGAGTTTTAAAATCGGTATTTGGTTTTTCTTTTGACCAGTCTTTTAAAAGATTAAAACATTCTTTTTCAACTGGGTGCATGTATTTTTCGTAGCTATTTAAGGTTTCAACTGCTTGAGAACTGCTATGTCCAAGTCTTTTTGAAACGCTATTCATATCTTTTTGTGTCATCATTTCAACACCACAACAAGGGCAGACAATGTGTCCTAATCCTCTTATCGGTTCATCACCTTTGTAGCCCGTAAAGGAAATGCTTTCCGCTCTTGCAGGAGCTTGTGGTTGAGTGGTTCTTTCAAAAGTATCAGGCTTTGTTGCAAAATTTACATGAAATTTTGGTTGATAATTTTGTTGATTTTGTACTTGTTGAGTTTGTTTTGTTGCGAATGCTGAGAATAATTTAATTGGTTGTATCATTTCCTTTTTCCTGTTTGTTTTTATGCAACAAGTGTCAAGTGTTTTTTAGCAGTTGTTTTAGAACTGTTTTTTTCGCTTTTGGCTTGTGTTTTTTGCTTAATCTGTTCTTCTTGTTTATTTATATTTTTTAATCCTTGAGAAATTTCTTTTTTGCTTAATTTTAATTTAGATGTATCTAATTTTACTAATCCTTTAGATTCTTTTTCGATTGTTTTTGCAATAATAATTGGATATACTTTACAGTTTTGTAACGCTTTTCCAGAGTTAATTCTTTTAATTACTTCGTCAATATAAGTTTGCATATAGCCTTTAATTTGAGGATTTTTTTCTATCCATTTATTAAGAGGAGTGTTTCTTCTGCGAGTATTCCATTCTTTGCTAGCGTAAATATAGTTAGAATATAAGTTTTCACCACCTTCTGATTTATCTTTTGGGTGTCTAGGTTTTACGTGTTCAAGTGAACCAACAGATGGCTCTACTAATGAAATTCCGATTTGATATGGTGTTTTTTCTAATTTTGTTTTTGCGTCTTTTTGTGTGAATTTAATAATGAATGCACTCATGTTATCGTGTGCGCGTGGCAATTCCTCTGCAATATTTTGTAAGCCTTTTGCAGAATCTTTGTCAGCCATGTTGTTTGTAATGTTGTTTAATTTTTCCATAAATCTTCTTCTACGGAAAATGTAATTTTCATCTTGCTTTGTAATGATATCAACAGCTTCGTGTAATAACTTATCTACCTTTTCGTTATTTTGTTTATCCTTAACATTTTTGTCATTGTAATCTGACATTCTGTTTAAAATGTCATACTCTTGTTGTTTAAGAATTTCTAAGTGTTCTGGCCTTACTTTATCTAATAGTTGTCTTAAATTTTTCTTTGGGTTTCTTACGCTTAAACTCTCTAATAGGTTGAAAACTTGTTTTTCAACTGGGTGCATTCTGTCTTCAAAAGGTTTTAATAATTGAATTGCTTGTTTGCTTGTTCCGCCTAAATTTTCTTTATTTAAGTGTGAAATTTCTTTTCCGTTAATAACTCGTATACCACAGTAAGGACAAGGTACATCGCCTAATCCTCTGATGCTTTTTCCAACAATTGTGTTGTCAACCGATGTAAATGAAACGTTCGCAACTGAGTTTGAACGAACAAAAGTATCAGCCTTCAATAAAGATTGCATGCCAATAGGATTTGTTTGATAATTCTTACCAAACATGTTCTTTTGAACACTATTAAAAGACACACTAATCGGATTAAGCATATCTATACATGTTCTGTGAAGATTTTTTATTGCGTTTTTTTAACGATGCGTTTACAAATGTTTACAAGATTTAAATCTTTTTTAAAACTTTTTCAAGACGTTTTATTTTTTGTTTATCTGTACCAATTCCGCACAAAAGCATAGTCGATTTTTCATTTGTGCGCTCATCTTCAATTTCGTTTTCAAAAAGTTTTTCTGATAGCTTAAAACCGTTTAATTTTTTGTGCTTTATTAAAATTTTTGTTATGTCGCCTTCAAAAAATTCAATATCTGAACAATTTTCTTTTAAATTTTTGATATTTGTAACTAATTCTTCAATTTTTTCTCTGCCTCTTTGAGAATTTAAGTAGTTAATATTTTTTTCAATGCTCATAAGTAGCGGATAACTTGGAGAAGTTGTTGAAAATTTTGCTAAATTATCTTTTATGTTTAAATCTGTATTTGTGTGTAAAAGAGCCGTCGGATTAAGTCCGCCAGCGGTTTTATGAAGTGATTGTATAGTAAAATCGGCAATGCTTGTGGCGCTTTGAGGTAATTTATCTGAAAACGGATACAATGCGCCATGAGCTTCATCGACAATTAAATATGTATTATATTTTTTGCAGATTTCTTGAATTTCTTTTATATCAGAAACAACACCTTCATAGCTCGGAGATGTTATAATAACTGCTTTTATAGGATTTGATGTTAAATATTTTTCAATTTGTTCTGGCAAAATTGATTTGTAAATTCCCCAGTTTTCATCTTTTTCTAATGAGTAAAAAATAGGGTTTGCACCTGCAAGTTCAATGGAGTTTTTGTGGCATGGGTGCGCTTTGTCCCAAATTAAGACGTTTTCATTTTTATTTGTGCAAGATAAGACCGCAGTTATAACCCCGCTTGTTGAACCATTTGTAAGAAAAATAGTCTGCTTTGTTCCATATATTTTTGATGCTTTTTTCTCTGCTAAATCAAGGGCTTCTTGTGGATTATGGGTATCTGTTTCTGAAATGTCATATTTATAAAATTGTTCAAATTTTGAGGTGATAAAAAAACGTTGAGAGTGGCTAGGAGTAGTGAATAACGCGGTTTTATATTTTTTTCTTAATAGGTTTATTAAACTCATTATTCTTTACTTTCTTCAGTTTCTTTTTTTTGTGCCTCTGTGTTTATTTTGTTGATTTCGTCTTGTTCTTCGTCAGTTAATTCAGTATCTTTAGAACTGCTAAAATTATTCAAACCTTCTTCTTTCATGATTTCGTCAAGAAGATTGTTTACATAACCCATGCTATTTGCTTTTTTGACTGGTTTAGAGGTTTCTATCATAGAGCCTACAAGCCAACCTAAACAGTACATAATAATTACTGCAGGAATAACTTTTGAACTAGATGCAATAAGTGAAGTATAGTTTATTCCGCCATTTTGAAAAAGTGAAAATCCACCAAAAATTAGGACAGACAAACTTGCTAAAAATAGAGCTATTTGAGTTTTATATTCTATTTTTTTTCTCATTTTTATTTATTTTTGTCTTCCATATTTTTGTTCATACAGTATTGGATTAATGTCATTTTATCAACATTAGTTTGGTTTACAAAACGTCCAGAAAGTCTGAATTTGCCTGTGTCTAGTTTTTCCATACGGATTGGTTGTAACCAGCAATAAACAGTTTGGTCTTCGTTTAAATCAATTTTAATTTTGTATTCTTCATCTAAATTAATTGATGAATTTGCGATAAATTTTAAACCGCCAGCAGATAAATCAAGTGTTGAAATAGCGTATTCGTTACCTGTTTTATCAGTCATGGTTGTTTCAATAATGAAGGAAATACGTGTAAATTGGCGTCTTTGTAAAAATCTATGTTTAGTTGGATTTGCGATGAATAATTCGTTATTTTCTACTTCAGAAGCATAAGAACTGAAGAACAAAATTCCGTTTGGAGTTTGAGAATAAAAATCGCAGATATGATTTTTATTAACGCCAGTTGTAGGGTATTTCATTTTCATTCTGAAGCCTTTTTCAGAAACCTCTGTTACTGCTCCTTTATTTGTAAAATTAAAATCTTTTGGAACAATTGTTACATTTTGGTCGATTTTTACTAATTCGTTCATTTATAAACCTTTCTATACTGCATTTCTAATTACTTTTACAATACCCACCGATTTTACTTTTACGTTTGAGCTAATTTCATTATACGACATAATTGAAAATTGTGGGTAATAATTTTCAATTAGATTTCTAAAAGCAAGTCTGATTGGCGAAGAACACAATATAACAGGTTGACAGCCATAAGTTGTAATTGCTTTTTTGATTTCATTATCCAAGCTATTAAATAATTGTTTTGAATAAGTCGGGTCAACAGTTAAACTTTGTCCATCTGGGCTTACACCTTGGGCTAGTGTTCTTTCAACCTCAGGCGAAAGAATAATAGCCATAAGTTCGCCATTGTCTGCAAGATTTTGTTTGCAAATGTTTCTTGCTAGTGCCTGACGTACTTTTTCAGTCAAGAAATTATAATCTTTACTAAATTTAGACTGCAAGCTGATTGTTTCTAAAATAGTCTTTAAGTCGCGTACCGTAACTCTTTCACGCAACAAGTTTTGAAGTATTTGTTGAATATCACCAACTGTCATATCCTTCATTAAATCGTCAACATATCCATCAGAAACTTCTTTTCTCAAGTTATCAACAAGTTGTTGAACGTCATTTCTTGTTAAGATATCCGCTGCGTTTTTCTTAATAACTTCAGTTAAATGTGTTGATAATACGGCAGAAGGACTTACAACTGTGTAACCATAAGCCTCTGCGTAATCTTTTTGTTCTTCCTCAATCCATAATGCAGGTAAGCCAAAAGCAGGTTCAACAGCACTTATACCCTTAATATTAGGATTATCTTCTCCGCCCATTGCGTTCATTGCAAGGCTTCTATCCGGATATACTTCGCCAGCTTCAACAGGAACTCCTTTTAACTTTATTTGATAAGTGTTTGGTGATAATTGAAGATTATCTCTTACGCGAATTGAAGGTAGTACAATACCCAAATCTAATGCCGTTTGACGCCTAATTTGTGCGATACGTTCAAGTAAATCTCCGCCCATTTCAACATTCAAAAGTGGAACAAGTCTGTAACCAACTTCAATTTCTATTGTTTCAACGCTTAAAAGCTCCATAACGCTTTCGCGAGTAGCTTTTTTATTATTTCTTTTACCGGATTTTGCCGCTTTTTCTGCTTCTTCTTTTGCTTTACGTTCTGCCTCAACAGTTTTTTTCTTTTCTATATATTTTAAATATCCCCAGCCACCAGCTGATAAACCGATTAAAAAGAATGGAATTGTAGGCATTCCAGGAACTATGCCTAAAAACATTAATAAACCTGCTACAACGCCAAGTACACGAGGATCAGAAAACATTTCTTTTCCGATATCTTGAGATAAAGATTCATCTTTACCGCTTGCGCGAGATACGATTAAACCAGTTGCGGTTGAAATTAATAATGCTGGAAGTTGTGATACTAAACCATCACCAACGGTTAAAATTGTATATGTTGTAAGCGCAGTTTGAAAATCCATTTTCATCATCACTAAACCGATGATAAAACCGCCGACAATGTTGATAACAGTGATTAAAATACCTGCCGTTGCATCACCTTTTACGAACTTGGAAGCACCGTCCATTGTACCATAGAAATCTGTTTCTCTTTCAAGAGCTTTTCTTCTGCGTTTTGCTTCTTCATCGTCAATAATACCAGCGTTCAAATCTGCGTCGATACTTAATTGTTTACCTGGCATTTTATCTAAAGTAAATCTGGCTGTTACTTCAGCAACACGAGTTGCACCGCCTGTGATTACCATAAAGTTAATCAATACCAGAATTACGAAAATTACAAAACCTACAACATAGTTACCGCCAACAACAAATTCCCCGAAAGCGTTGATTACACTACCAGCTTCGCCGTATAATAAAATTAATCTCGTAGAACTTACGTTTAAGCCCAAACGAAATAAGGTGGCAATTAATAAAACTGTTGGAAAACTGGAGTAATCAAGTGGTTCTTTTGTGTATAAGCATACTAATAAAATGATTACAGAAAGAGAAATGTTTACTGTTAATAAAATGTCCAATAATGCAGGCGGAAGTGGCAATACCATCATTGCAACAATGAATACAAGCCCTATGGCAAGTGAGATATCGCTATTTTTCAATAATTCTGAAACTTTCCCGAAATTCATTTGTTACTTACTTCCCCAAGTTAAGTGCGTTTTCCTTTGTTATAAACGTATGCAAGAATTTCTGCAACAGCTTGAAACATTTCTGATGGTATTATATCATTAATTTCAACTAATTTGTAGAGGGTTCTTGCAACAAGTCTATTTTCTACGATTGGAATGTTGTTGTTTTGAGCAATTTCTCTTATCTTAAACGCAACAAAATCAACCCCTTTCGCCACAACGTAAGGTGCAGGTTTTACACTTCTGTCATATTTTAAAGCTACTGCGTAATGTGTCGGATTTGTTACAACTACGTCGGCAGTCGGTACAGAGGACATCATTTTTTGTTGTAATAATTGCTGACCCATCGCCCTGATTTTACTCTTAATCTTAGGGTCGCCTTCTGTGTCTTTATATTCGTCTTTAACCTCTTGTTTTGTCATTTTTATTGATTTTTCAAATTGATATGTCTGAAATTTTAAATCTAAAAATCCGATTACAAGTATTGCCAAACACATATTCAAGAACATTTGTGCCAAAATTGAGCCTATAACGCCAAAAACAACTGTCGGGTCTGCACCTAATAAAGCATAAAGTTCATCTAACCTTGAATGTACTACTGAATAACCGCAAGCGCCTACGATGATAACTTTTAAAACCGATTTAATAAGTTCTACAAATTTGTTTGGTTCAAAAGGATTTAATAATTTTTTCAGACCGTCAACCCATTTTTTCGGCGAAACATTTTCAAATTTTGGTTTGATTTTATCAAGTGCAAAAATTTGTCCAATTTGTAATCTTATTGAAACAGCCGTTAAGATAAAAATCGCACACATAAATGGCAATAAGGCTTGTGCAGTAAGTTTTACGTACGGAGCAAGAAGTCCCATAAATTCACTTACATCAATGTTTTTTGGGTTTAGGTTTGTAAAAGAATAATGAAGTGCAATTTGCATTCTGTTCATTATCCAGCCTGAAAGAGCGCCTAACATAACTATCGCAATGGTGAAAGTTATTGCAGACATTAAGTCTTTACTTTTAGCGACGTTGCCCTTTTCGCGTTCCTTACTTCGACGACGCGGGGTGGCTTCTTCGGTTCTGTCAGCTCCGTCGTTTGCCATAGTTTTTTCCTACTTCCTTTCTGTTAAAAAATTCCCGCGACTTGAGTCAGCACTTTTTCTAAAATTATTCTGGAATATTCTGCTATTGGGCGCATGAATATCATACATAATACTAATCCGACATATATTTTTAATGGCATTGCAACCATAAATATATTCATTTGAGGCATTAATTTTGAAACAAAGCCAAGCAAAATATCTTTTATAAGCAAAACGCTGAAAATAGGCATTGCTATTCCTATTGCAATCGCAAACATTTGTCCAGATATATAAACAACTTTTTCAACAAGATGCCCATCAAAAATAAAAGAATATCCAACAGGTACATGAGCAAAACTGCTATAAACCGCTGAAAATAGCCATTGATGAGCGTTTAAGCTGATGAAAACCATTGCTAAAAGTAGCGTGAAGGCTTGTGAGATAATTGGTGAACTTGTGCCTGAAGCTGGATTTAACGCTTGACTTATAGATAATCCCATTTGAATAGAAAACATATTTGCGCCAAGTTCTGCTGCTAAAAATACTAAATTTGCGCAAAATCCGATTATATATCCAATAGCAAATTCTTTGATTAAAACACACATTAACCCAGGAACATCATGTGGTATCATAAAATGCGTGTGGCTTTGTACGAAGGGGTACAAAATAAACGCTATAAAAGCAACAAGCCATATTTTTACTTGTGCTGGTATAGGATAAGTTGAAAACAAAGGTGCAGACGTTAGAAGTCCGCTTATTCTAGTAAATACTGCCATAAATACTAGGATATTTGCAGGTGTGAAGATTTGAAGTAAATTAAAATCCACTTATTGCCCCTTTTTATCCTATTAACCCTGGTATCATATCGAAAAATTCGTTAACTGTTGAGATTGTTAAATTCATCATCCAAGGCATTAAAATTATTAATGCAATCACGCCAGCAATGATTTTAGGAACGATTGTCAGAGTTGATTCTTGAATTTGTGTAATTGTCTGAAAAATACTTATTGCAAGACCAACAACGATACCAACAACTAATACTGGCGTTGAAAGTTCTAAAATTAGTATGAACATTTTTTGTAATAAAGTTATAACTATATCTTGATTCATTTAGTCCTCAATTCTAACTTGCCGCGGCAAATCCTTCAACGAGTGATTTTATAATCAAGTACCAACCGTCAACCATTACAAACATAATTAATTTGAACGGCAAAGCAATTGTTGTCGGTGGCAAGAACATCATACCCATTGAAACAAGTACGCTTGAGATTACAATATCAATTACCAAGAACGGTAAAAATATTACAAACCCAATTTTGAAGGCTGTATTTAATTCGCTGATGATAAATGACGGAATTAAAACATAAGTCGGTACATCATCTATATTTTTAGGCTTGTCGATTTTAGCCATTTTTATGAATAATGCAA
The DNA here is from genome assembly GCA_934699705.1 of uncultured Candidatus Melainabacteria bacterium. Classification (GTDB taxonomy): domain Bacteria; phylum Cyanobacteriota; class Vampirovibrionia; order Gastranaerophilales; family Gastranaerophilaceae; genus UBA6984. The sequence goes on along the minus strand of CAKUXD010000018.1, from coordinate 21,656 downwards.
GTTCTTTTTCAGAGGTTTGCGCAAACATGAAGTTTCTAACAGGCTTAATTCCTCTATCAAGAGCCGCTTGTTGAGTGATTTGGTTGTTCATATAAGGTTGTAATGCCTCAGTATTGATTTTGTTGATTGTAGGGGCCATTACAAAGAAAGTTAAAATAAGCGCTAAACTGATTAAAACTTGGTTTGGAGGTAATGTCCCAGCACCCAAGGCTTGTCTTGTAAGTGCCAAAACAATTGCAATTCGCACAAACGCGGTTGTCATAATGAAGATACTTGGTGCTAAAGTTAAAATTGTCAACCAAATAAGAATTTGAATACCGTTTGAAAAGTCTTGAGGTGTGTTTGCTTGTTGCATTCCGATGTTAATATTCGGGAAAGACAAGGCTGCACTTGCCATTGGTGCAAACATAAATAGCGCACCTACGGTAAACATTACCTTTTTTAATAAATTTTTATTCATTTTATCCCTAATTTCTGATTTTGTGATAGTTTCCCACACTTATTCTAAAGGATTTTATTTTCTGGGGCTAGTTCTTAATGTTTGGTTACAAAATGGTGAGTAGTGAGTAGTGAGTAGTGAATGGTGAATGGTGAATTGTGAGCGGATTTTGCGTAGGGCGCCGTGTGAGCAAAGCGAACCCAGCCCGAAGTAGCGAGGACATTGCGAATGACAACGCTAGTGAAATGAGCAACTTGTCCGAGTGAAGCAATAATCCAAGACAGTAGTGAGTCGGCAGATATTAATCAACTCTTGTCATTCCGCATAAACGAAGTGCATTGCGGAATCTAAAAAAATAAAAATATATTATAATAACAGTTTTCAATTTAAAGAAATACAAACTTTTTTAAATAAACTACTTGTAAAACGTGATTAAATAGTTTATACTGATAAAAAACAAGGATTGAAATGTATGAAGAACATCATTAATACTGGTTTTGTCGTTGATTTGTTGGTAAAACCCAGTTGTAACGCTACTTTTTGCGAAAGTGTAAGAGGATTTTTTGAGAGTATAAAAAAGAAGTGTCGTGAATTGTCGCTTGTGAATAGTGAATGTAATGTTGATGTCATTAATATGAAGCAATAAAAAGGATAAAATGAAACAGCACAAGGAAATAGTTTGTTGTACAAGTGAATGCCTGGGAATAGGAAACCGACTTAAATATCTAATTTCTTGTTTAAGGTACTATAATGAGCCAAATATCATACATTTAATATGGCCTGATAGCGGTTGGGTAACTTGCAAATTTCAAGATTTGTTCGTTTTTAATATAAAAACAAATATAAAGGAATACAATTTTTTGAATGAAAGTCTTACAAAAGAAGAAGAACTTCCGACCGATTGGCGTTTATATGTTTCTCAAGATGAGGTTTCATCAATAAATATAGAAAATGAAGATCCTTTTGATAAAGAACTTCCACGAATTGATTTTTTATATAACAAGACCCCACAAAATATTATTGATATATATCAAAAATATTTTTCAAAATTAGAACCATCTGAAAGTGTAAAAAAAATTATAAATACCGTAGATGTAACTCCCAATATGGTTGCTGTTCAAATAAGAGATAATATTGATTGGTCTAATGATGGCAGAAGTTTTTATACAAAATTATTTATAAAAGAAATGAAAAAATATCCAAAAACTACAAAGTTTTTTGTATCTACTATGAACAAAAAAACTATGGATATCATTATGAAAAAATTTCCAAATCAAATTGTATCAATACCAAATAAAGATTATAGCTCGATGAAATATGCCGTTGCTGATTTATTTCTATTAAGCCAACCTAACAAAGCTTTGTGCTCATGTGGTTCAACTTTTTATGAAGTGGCATGGTGGCTTGGCGGTAGTACTGCAAAGGTTAAAGTTATCGGAAATTATAAAAATTGGGAAAGCACAGTAAAATTAACTTTTTTAGAAAAAATATTTTCAGTAAAAAACACTAAAGATGGAAATAATAAACAAATTACTATACTAGGGTTAAAATTTATTGTTAAAAGAAAAAATTAATATAGAATTTCAAGAGAGTTGAGCGGACACTTGAGCGAAAATCGATTGGGGTTCGTTGGATAATAATTAACGGTAATATGGATTATTTAAAAAGTCCTGATGAATTAAATGGGGATACAAACTAGTTGTAAATAAGTAATTATTAAATAACAAAAACTGCGCGGTTGATTTATCAACCGCGCAGTTTTAATAATTATTATTTCCAGTTAACTATTTGCTTTCTACTGCATATACGCTAACTTGTTTTCTATCGCGTCTGTGTGGTTCAAATTTCACTTGACCGTCAATCAATGCAAATAATGTGTCGTCTGAACCAATACCTACATTGTTACCAGGGTGAAATTTTGTTCCTCTTTGACGAACAATAATATTTCCTGTTTTAACCATTTCGCCACCGAATTTTTTAACGCCTAAACGTTGAGCTTCGGAATCACGACCGTTACGGGTAGAACCCATCCCTTTCTTATGTGCCATTTTATACCTGCTTTCTAATTAATTATTACCGTAATTACTTTTAGCTTATGCTTCTGTTGTTTCAGCTGTTTCTGCTTTTTTAGAAGCTGTAGTTCTGATTTTGTTAATCATAACTCTTGTATATTCTTGTCTGTGGCCACGTTTTACACGGTAGCCTTTTTTTGGTCTTTGTTTGTAAACGATAACTTTTTTTGCTTTGTCATGACCCATAATAACGCCTTCAGCACTTGCGTTTTTAACGTATGGTTGACCAACTTTTGATTTTTTACCATTTACTAGCATTACAACTTTATCGAAAACGATTTTGCTGTCTTTTTCGCCTTCAAGTAGTTCTACATCTACGTAACGACCTTCTTCTACTTGGTATTGTTTTCCGCCTGTTTCTACGATTGCGTACATAATAAATCCTTTCTTTTTCAGGAATCGTAACCCTTTTAGAGTTTTTATGACGATTTACCTATCTAATAACTTTTCTTGTGTATTCTAATTATCTACCGCTGAAATTCCTCTGTCAAGCATGTTTTTAAAATTGTGAATTCGTGAATTGTGAATTATGAGTTGGAGTTTTTTAATTAAAAATTTCCCTCTATTCAAGTAAGTAAATTTGCGGTATAATTTTTTTATGAACAGAAAAGTTATTTCTACAAACAGAAAAGCATTTCATGATTTTCTTATATATGAAAAATATGTTGCAGGACTTGTGCTTGTAGGTACTGAGATTAAATCAATAAGAAAAGGTGCGGTTAATTTAAAGGATAGTTTTGCAAAAATTGAAAAAGGTGAAATTTTCTTGTATAATTGTCATATATCAAAGTACGAGCAAGGAAATCGTTATAACCATGAGCCTGAAAGAGTCAGAAAACTTCTTTTAAACAAAAAAGAAATTTTAAAAATGGAAGGCAAAATTAAAAAAGAAGGTTACACAATCGTTCCGTTGGAATTATTTTTATCAAGAGGTTATGCAAAGTTGGAAATCGGCTTGGCAAAAGGTAAAAAACTTTATGATAAACGAGAAGATTTAACGAAAAAAACTCAAAATAGAGATATCCAAAGAAAGTTAAAGAATTATTAAAAGTCAGGTTAAAATGTATAGAAAAGAAGATGTTTTACGAAAATTAAATGCAGATAACTACTACATTGACATAAGAGCGCTTGAAAATTTTATTCAAGAGTGGCAAATTGATCCGATTTACGAGGCTAAAGACGGAACTGTTTTTTTTGATGATATTGCAATTTTTAAACTAAAAAAAGGTATTAGTTTAAAATCTCAAGGGTATAATAAGGAACAAATTTGTTATCGTATTCATAAAACACCTTTAGAAATGCCTGAAGAAAACCAAGAAGAAATTAAATCGACGGCATTGGAAGAAGTTAAATCGCAAGCCCCAGAAGTTAGAAATGTAACTTTAAATGTTACAAACCAAACTTTGCAAATGTTGGCTGAGGCAGTTGCAGAAAAGATTACAGACGATATTAAAAATCATATTGACGCATCTCAATTTGCAGACAAATTAGTTGAGGCAGGTGAGTATAAGAAAGATAATGAAACGCTTGCAAAACAGGTAGAACAATTACTTGCTGATAACAAACAACTTGCAAAACGGGTAGAATATTTAGAAGAAAAATCCCGCCCACTTTGGAAAAGAATTTTTGAATAACAAAGTGGTGTTATGCATAACGATGTATATATAAAACTTGGTAAAAATATCAAAAAATATCGCAATAAAAAGGGGCTTACTCAACAAAAACTTGCAGATATAGTTGATATGGGTATAAATTTTATTGGCAAAATTGAAGTTGGTTTCTCAAAACCTTCTTTGGATACAGTTATTAAGATTGCCAAGGCTTTAGATGTAAAATTATGCGACCTTTTTGATTTTGATAATGAATAAAATAAAAGATTCTGCAATGCGTTTTACTTATGCGGAATGACAAAATCTTAAAATGTGTTATACCACACTTGTTGCGGTATCTATAATTAATATTTTACTCTGCTGGAGTGAAATATTTTCCCTGCCATGAATTTCTGCGTTCTAATTCTGCGTCGATTTTGTTTAAGCATTCAAATTTTTTACCAATCCATTTTGGCTCTACAAGTGTTGATTTTAACCCGCTACCAGCAATTCTGTGTAAAGTGGTTGTCGGTGGTAAAAGTTCAATTGCATCACAACAAAGATTTACGTACTCCATTTCGCTCATAAACTCAAATTCGCCACGTTTGTACATTTCCGTAAGTTCAGTTCCTCTAAGCCCACAAATCATGTGAAGTTTGAGTCCATCGACTTTTAATTTTGCAAGTAATTTGACTGTTTCCATCATTTCTTCGTGAGTTTCCCATAATCCGAAAATAATGTGTACGCAAGTATTTATTCCACGTTCTTTTGTCATTTCGTATGCTTTTAAGAAACAATCCAAATCATGCCCGCGATTAATTTTTTCGAGGGTTTTGTTGTGCATGGATTGAAGTCCGTATTCAATCCATGTTTCGTAATTATCTTTATAGCTTGCAATTAAGTCAAGTTTTTCTTCATCTACGCAATCAGGTCGTGTTCCAATCGAAATTCCAACAATGTCAGGGTGGTTTAAAGACGCGTCATATATCGTTTTCAGTTCTTCAACAGGTTTGTAAGTATTTGAAAAAGATTGAAAATAGGACATGTATTTTACGGCTTTAAACCTATCTTGCAGATATTGAGCGCCAAAATCAAGTTGTTCTTGGATTGACATATTTGCAGAATGTGATTGAGAGAAACTTCCGCCTGAATCGCAGTAAATACAACCTTTTTTACCATTTTGTCTGTTTGGACACGAAAAACCGGCGTCAAGAGTTATTTTGTAAACTTTAACGCCGAATTTTTCTTTTAAATATTCGCTATATTGATTGTAGCGTTTTTTTGTATTGTGAAAAAACATTTGCAATTTGCCTATTGGCGAAATTAAACTTCTTTGTTTTCGTCTGCTTGAGTAATTGGGTAAACATAGTGTTCACCGCAAGCTGGGCATACAACTTCTTGTTGTTTTCCGTCTTCTAAAATTGCAACTTCAAATAATTGTTTGCAACCTGATTGTGTACATCTAATTGCCCATGTTGGTCTTACAAGTCTTGCCATAATTTGTTTCTCCTTTGTTGTTATAAATTTTAGCATAATAAAGATATTTTGTAAAATGTTAATATGTGAACTGTTAGATGTGAATAGTAAGTTGGTATTTATAGTTTAAAAAATTTAAAGTTAAAAAAAGAAACGGAGCTGTTTCACAGCTCCGTTTCTTTTTTTCTTTCTTTTTAATAAATTATTTATGATCAAACATTTGTTTAATACCGTCAACTGAAGAAAGAACTCCTGTTGCTTCATAAGGCATATAAACAACTTTATTATTTTGACCTGATGCAATACCTTTTAATGTTTCCAAATACTTCATTGCAATTAAGTATTGATCTGGTTTTCCTTTATCGCCAATTGCATTAATAATCAATTCAACTGCTTGTTTTTCACCTTCTGCTTCAAGTACACGAGCTTTTGCAATACCGTCTGCTCTTAAAATTGCAGCTTGCTTATCACCTTCTGCTTTATTAATTGCGGCTTCTTTTTCACCTTGTGCTTGAAGAATTGCAGCTTGTTTCATACCTTCTGATTCCAAAATTACTGCACGTTTTTCACGTTCTGCCTTCATTTGTTTTTCCATTGCTGCCTGAATGTCTGCAGGTGGGTTGATGTCTTGTAATTCTACACGATTAACCTTTACACCCCATTTATTTGTAGCTTCATCAAGGATTTCTCTTAATTCCTGGTTGATTTGATCTCGTGAAATAAGTGTTTCATCTAAATCAAGTTTACCAACTAATTGTCTTAAATTTGTTTGTGTCAATTTTTCAATCGCATCTATTAAGTTTGAAATTTCATATACTGCTGATTTTGTGTCAACAATTTGGAAGTACAAAAGTGCATTAATACTGATTGTTACGTTATCTTTTGTAATTACATTTTGTCTTGGAAAATCATAAACTGTTTCTCGTTTGTTAATTCTGTTTAAAATTTTTGTATATGAATAAACTTGTCCGTCCATACCTTTTTGTGAAACCTTCCATTCAATTCCACAAGGGGTATCAACAAAAGGTATGATGAAGTTTAGCCCTGGAGTTAGAGTTCTTAAATATTTACCCCATCTTTCAATGATAACTTCTTCCATTTGTTGCACAATTATAACACCCTTGATGATGTATAAAACAGCAAGTGCTAATAATACCATTAACCACATAATTTATTTTCTCCTTATTTTCTTTTTACGTACATAACTAGGCTTTCATTTTTAATTATAACAACTTCTTCACCTTCAGGAATTTCTTCGTCATTTTCACTACGAGCTTCCCAACGTTCGCCATAGATTGTTATTGCACCTTCGTTTTGAGCAACCTTTTTAACGACTTTTGCTTTTTGTCCAATGTATTTACTTTCAATACCTGTTTCTTGTTCTTTTGATGTTTTTTGATATTTTGCCAAAAACGGTTTAAATATTAACAAAGAAAGAACTGAAAGCACTGCAAAGGTTGGAATTAATACTGTTTTTGATACGAACCAAACTGCAACAATAGCGGTTAAAAAAGCACCTATTGCCATGCTTAAAAAGAATGTGAATGGTAAAAACATTTCTAATATCAAAAAAGCAAGTCCTGCAAATAGACAAAATTGCCAAACAGTCATAAAACTATTCTCCAATAGCTTCGTTCATTGCATCAACCATAGCATCGATATCAATACCATGAACTTTTGCACCAGCTTCTAAATTTTCAAAATGCGCTGCTGCACAACCGATACAGCCCATTCCAAATTTTTGGAATACTTCTACTGTTTCTGGATAGCTTTGTACAATATCCATAATACCCATTTCTTTAGTAATTTTTGCCATTTTTTAACTCCTTATTTCAAAAATGTTGACTTTTTAAAAATTATTATTAAATACATTATATAACAAATAAGAGAAAAGAGGAATAAGATTATGGAACAATTTTTGAAAAACTTTTTTAACAACAATTCAGTATGCGTTGGACTTTGTGATTTAGAAAGAAAAGTTGCAGATGCACAATTTAATTATGCTCAAAACTTTACGCAACAAGCACCTTTGAAACAAACTGTTATTCAGGCAAGTCCAGTTCAACAAAGACAAGTAGTTCAACCAAAACCGCAAAAACAATCTTTAGCACAAATTTTTGCAGCTCAACAACAAGCATACGCTCAACAACAAGCACAAATGCAACAACAACAAACATTTAGAGCGCAAGCACAACAAGTTCAACAAACTTTTCAACAACCACAATCACGCGTGGTTCAACAAAAACCAGTATATACAGAGGCTAGACCAGTTTATGTAAATCAACAAAATGTTGAATCTTATGTTCAAAGAGTTCATCAGCCTCAAACAAGAGTTATTGTGAATGGAAATATGAAAAAAGTCGTATCTCCAGCAATACCTGCAAGATACGGTGTATAGCTTAGTGAATGGTGAGAACAAAGAAGTCGCCGACGGCTCTGCCGTCGGCGACTTCTAATTTGTCATAATTATTTATTTAGCCATTCTATTGCGGTTTTTGTACCAATTCCGACTTCAAATTTATGTCCTAGTCTTGCTAAAACTGTTTCTAACGATGCAACAGCAGTTAGTAAATCCCTATCTGAAACGAAACCTAAAGTACCCATTCTAAAGATTTTGTCCTTTAATGCGTTTTGACCGTTTGCGACAACGATGTCAAAATCTTTGTTCATGTGGCTTCTAATGTCTGGAACGCTTATTCCTTCAGGTGGCAAAACAGATGTAATTGAATAACTTGCGTTTTTATCATCTTTTACCAACAATTCAAGCCCCATAGATTTTAAAGAGTGTCTTAAACCTAAAGCTAATCGTTCATGACGGGCATAAACATTTTCTAAACCTTCTTCCTTAATCATTTTTAGAGCTTCTTGAAGTGCAAAGATTAAGTTTACCGCTGCAGTGTATGGAGTTGAATTTTCTCTTACTGATTTTCTGTGAGCGTCCCAGCTAAAATAAAAACTAGGGTGCTTGCATTGTTCATGAACTTTCCAAGCCTTTTCATCAGCAACTAAAAATGCCAATCCTGGAGGAATCATAAATCCTTTTTGTGAACCTGAAACAAGAACATTAATACCCCATTCATCAGGTTTTACATTCATTGCGCTAACACTTGTTACACCGTCAACAACAGAAATAGCGTTTGTTTGGCTGATAATTTTACATATAGCTTCAACGTCGTTTTTTGCACCTGTTGAGGTTTCAGAGTGGGTTAAAGTAACGATTTTATAATCTTTTTCTGCTAATTTTTTCTTAACATCTTCTGGATTAATAACCTCACCTGCCTCAACTTCGATTTTATCGACATTTGCGCCATATCCACTTGCGATTTTTGCCCAGCGATTGCCAAAATTACCCAAAACAAGGCTTAAAACATTATCACCTTCGTTTATAAGGTTTGATAAAGCCGCGTCCATTGCGCCCGTACCACTTGAAGCAAACATAAATACATCATTTTTTGTTTGGAAAACATATTTTAAATTTTCATAAACTTCTTCCAAAATTTTTGAAAATTCACCACTTCTATGTCCAATAGGGTGTTTCGCCATAGCAAGAAGTACACTTTCAGGAACTGGTGTTGGTCCTGGAATCATTAAAAATTGTTTGTTTTTCATAATTATTTTCCTTTCGTTTTCTACACTTGAAATTTTTATAAAATAAGTTATAATATAAATAAGGGACATCTACTTAGAGGTGGTGCTCTAAATAGATGCTTCGTTCCCTTACAATAGTGTCGAAACTAATTGTATTAAAAGTCCTAGTATTGCTAGGGCTTTTTTAATTGTTTCTTCTTCCATTGTGTTTTATCACCCCCTTTCAGCCATTTCTTCGTATATGTGTCGCCTATGGGGGTTATGGAACTACCCTTTATTTAATTTTCAATGTTCTGCTAAATACAACTATTATAACACTTGAAATTTTTATAAAATAAGTTATAATATAAATATAAGGGAGTTGGCTAAACTCTGCTCAGTTTAACCAACTTGTAGCCCCTTTACAAAAACAATAACAACAAATTTAAAATTGCTATTATTACCGTAATAGCAATTTTTATTGTTAAAGCATTCATATTTTACCTCCTTTCACCCTTTGTGTAGCATCTAGTGTTGGTGTGTTGGAGATATGGGCATACCCTTTATTTAATTTTCAATGTTCGTGGTAAAATAATTATATTATGATTTACGGTTTTATTTCTACAATTTTATTTATCTTAATATTACCATTTTGGCTTGTTGCAGGACTATTTAAGCGTAAATTAATTGCTGGATTTAAACAAAAATGCGGATATTTTGAAGCACCTGATTTAAAAGACAGTATTGTTTTTTACGGTGTTTCAGTTGGCGAAGTTTTAGCACTTGAAAACCTTATCAGACGTACTAAAGAAACTTTTAGCAATAAAATTGTTGTTTGTACTGGTACGGTTACAGGTCAAGAAATTGCAAAGAAAAAATTAGGCGAAATTGCAGATTTTATAACTTATTTTCCTTATGATTTTCCATTTTGTGTAGGTCATTTTTTAAACAAAATTAATCCTAAAGTTGTCATTGTTGCAGAAACTGAATTATGGCCAAATTTTGCTCGATTAGTTAAAAATCGCGGAATTGATTTGATGATTATAAATGGTCGTATTTCAGATAGAACCTACAAATCATACAAAAAATTATCATTTTTCTTTAAACCTATTTTGCAAAATTATACAAAAATTCTTACACAATCAAATCGTGATAATGAAAAACTCATTTCAATTGGGGCAAACCCTGACACTACAACAGTTATGGGAAATTTAAAGTTTGACATTAAAAAAAATGATTGCGATTTTGAATTAGGACAAGGTCGTGTAATCATTGCAGGAAGCACCCATTCAGGCGAAGACGAAATATTCATTCCTGTATTTAAAAAATTAAAAGGAGAATTTACTGATATAAAATTACTTGTTGCTCCACGCCACCCAGAACGCCAAAACGCAGTTAGAAAGCTAATTGAGAGTGCTAATTTAGCGTGGGGATTACGTTCAACTGGCGATAAATTTGATAATAAAGAAATTATTATGCTTGATACCATGGGTGAACTGGGTAAGGCTTATGCTTTGTGTGATTTTGCGTTTATTGGCGGAAGTTTTAATAAGACAGGCGGGCATAATCCACTCGAGGCAACTATTTTTGAAAAACCGACTATTTCAGGGCCTTGTGTAAACAATTTTAAAGATATATATGCACTTTTAACCCAAACAGGGGCATCAAAAATTGTTGCAAATGCAGAAGAATTAGAAGATTATATGCGAAAACTGCTTTCTGATAAAGAGTTTTACCAAAAATGTTGCGAGGATTGCAAAACAGTTTTTGCCCAAAACCAAGGCGCATTGGACTTTGTAATAAAAGAATTGAAAGATATTTTATAATATTAATTTTATTTTATTTTATTTTATTTTATTTTATTTAAGAAATTTAATTGGTTTAAGAAAATTTAAAATATTTTTAACTTTTTTCAGGTTATTGTTTGAGTTTAGAGTTTTTGATTTAAGGTATTTTTTCTCTACAATAACATCTTTCTCTGTTGGGCTTTTTTCCAATGCTTCTTTTAGCCATTGAATACTATATTCTCTAAATTCTTTTATTATTAAATTTACATTTTCCCAATCAATTGGCTCATTAATCAAATCATCAGTTATCTCGTTTTCATTATTAACAATCCTATTGGAATTAATTTCTAACTTATTTAATAATGATTTTACTCTTTCGTTATCTTCATTTGGTTTTTTAATAAAGATAAATTTTTTATTGAATAATATAGAAAAACACACACCATGGAAAGAAGACGTAATGATATATTTTGAATATTTTATATAATTCAACCAATGAGCAAACGGTCTTGTTTGACGGAATTCATCTCTAAAAATATCTATCTTTGCTAAATTTATTTTTGCCAGATATGGATTAAAATTCCAAAAATCATAATATCCGATGTAATCAAAATCTGGTATTACAAAAGGTTCACTATCCATAATTTCTTGATAATCTTCTTTTTTTAATAATAAGGAAGGGTCTAAAACGAAATCAGATTTCACATTTGCGAACTCTGATAGTAATTTTACACCAGACTGTTCTCTGACAGAAATTGAATCAAATCTTTGAAAGCATTTTTTCTTATGGTTATCTTTTTTGATAGTTTTATTTTCTCCAAAAGAGCCAGCATAGCCAATTATAGATTTTTTACCATATATCCAATCTGCAAAATAAACATATTCTCTATTGTCTTTCCAAATAATATCTGAACCAAAAATAAATTTATCAAAGACTTTATTTAATTGAAATAAATCTTCTTTGTTTAAATAGAAACCATAGAGATTTAAAAAGTTTTCTCTAAATTTCCAAGTAGAACCTTGTGGGTTAAAATTCATTGTTATCGGATTTTTGTAATAGTTAATAGTGTAAGGTTCATAACCTAATTTTGCGACTATTTTTTCCATTGCATAAGCTATTAATAACGCGCCATAATTATCTCTAGGATAATTGTAGTTCATTAATGCAACCCTGTTATTTTTAATTATGTTTTCAAAAGAATAATCTTTTGCGACTTTATCTAACACATTATTTCTTTCAACGTGGTATTTTGTACATACATTATTAATTTTGTTTAACGGTTCATTTTTACTATCGTTGATATCAAAATTGCATTTTGTTTCCCACTTAATGTTATCTAAAAGCTCTTTTGCTTTTTCTGAATTTATTATATACAAAGATATCCCTTGTTTTCTTTCGTTCTTTAGGCGTTTAGCCCAAGCATCACCAACAATAATATCTCCATTTCTAACTCTGCCTCTATATGGACATCTAAAACAACAAATTTTGTGGATTTTAGCTGGTAAAAATAACTTCAAATATGGGTTATCTGAAAGTTTTTCTGTAATTGTAGATTTATCATCAAAATAAATTGTAACAATATCTTTTGTATTTTGAATTTTTAAATCTATTATATTTTTTTTGAAAAATTTATTTGCAAATTTTATATATTTTTTAAATGCTTTTGTGCTACCTACACCATGACATAATAACTCCATGGTGATTAAGTTTGTGTAGTCTTTCTCCAAAAAAGTATATAACCCAGCGATTTGGCATGGTAAGCCAGAAAATAGAACTGTTTCCCCTTTTTCTAATAATTCTTTTGTAGTTGTATATGAATTTCCTGTTGTACTTTCAACATATTTAGAGCCTTGCATTTTAGAAATATCTTCTAATTTGTTTGTAACAACAAGTTCGGGCAAAAAATCTTTGTTCCATATTGCACCAACTACATATCCATTATTTTGAATAATATATTCTGCGATTTGTGAAAAAACACCACCAGAGGCTGACTCTTTTGCATATTTTGATTTTAACAAATAAGCATCTTTTATTGGGGGTTGTTTTTTAAACTCTGTATTTATTGCAGGACAATGTTGTATGCAAATACCGCAATTTGTACATTTAGATTTATCAACAACTGGATAGCTAAATCCATATTCATCTATTTCCATTGAAATAGCATTTGTGGGACAACTTTTTGCACAAGCTGAACAACCAAAACACATACTTTTTGTTACATAATTATTTATCAAGACTTTTCCTTTCTACTATGTAAAAAATAACAATAATAGCCTAAATCGAGATAAAATATTTCTTTTCTTGTAAAAATTGTTTCGTTTAGGAATTAATTTTAATAATAAATATTTTTTCAAACTTAAATTTTTTGCATATAAACAAATTATTCTGTTTAAGTGGTCTTTGTCCTTGCAATACCAAGTAAAAGTTGGTTTTCTTTTTGTCCAACTAAAAATTTTATTTTCATCTATTGGGTCTTGATAATGGTATCTGCAAATATTTTTATCCCATTTGTATGGTAATGATATTAAGAGGTTATCTCCAGTGTTTTGTAATTTTTGTATAAAATCTTCTACTTTTTTTACGTGTTCTATTACTTGAAAACAAGTTACAATATCAAATTTGATATCGGATTTAAAATCAAAAAAGTCCATTTTGTAAGATTTTACTTTTGGGTTATCTAAAGGTCTTGTTAAACAAACAGAATATTTGATTTTTTGAGGAAGTTCACTTATTAAATCCATTCCTTTACTTCCTACATCAATTATTGAGTTTTGTTTTTCATCAGATAATATAGTCAATATCCTAGTTAGTATTTTGTAGTATAAATAGTCTTTGCGTTTTTGTTTATATTCTGGATAATTAAGTCTCATAATCTCTGTTGACAATATATAAATTAGCTACATCGTCAATTGTATTACAAACAAAAGCTCAAATCAATTTATGTTACTTAATTAACCCAATAATATTTTTAACAGTATTTCAAACTTATTCATGTTTCTCAAAGTTAATTTATGTTTTCTATACGGAGATTTGTTATAATATTTTAAAAATATTTTTGTAATATCTTTTAAATTATATTCCCAAGGTTTATATTTGTAGGCATAATGAATTATTGAGCATTTTTTGTAATTTTTTTTAGCAGTTTTATCAAAATCTTCATCAAAAAATTTTACATCTATATGTTTTTTATTTCTATTCATTAACATTATCAAAAAGTTATATCTACTTGGCAATATTTTTATACTTGCTTTACAAACATTGTTAAATGCGTCTTGATCCATAAAGGTGTTGTTTTTCGTTAATTTATATTCAATTAACTTGTTTGGAATATTATCTTTTCTCATTTTTTCGAGATTTAACAGCATAACTCCAGAATTAAAGTAATGACTATCGTATAATGCAGTTGTCGCCAAAGCATCTAGGCAAGATGCTAAATAATAATCGCAAATATCTGTTTCATATAAATCTGTTAAATCTTTTTGAACGATTATATCACTATCAAGATATAAAACTTTGTCTAAATTTTCTAATATTTCTGGCAAATAAAATTTCAGACACGCAGTTTTTGAAACATGCGCATTTGCACCTGATTTGAAATTTAGTTCTTTTGTTGAGTCTATTATTGTAATTTCTGTGTTATCTGTTTTTAATTTATTTATGTTGTTTTTTGATGTAAGGCTTAAATCTTTTCCTAAAATATAAAAGTGGTACGATGTCGATTTTTTCTTATTTTCCATGATTGAAGTTATAGCAACTGTTGTTGGCATAACATATTTTTCATCTGTTATAAATACTACTTGTATTGGCATAATTAACCTCTGGAAAAGTTCAAATATTTCTGATATAAACAATATTTACTTAATTTCAAGAATATTTAATTATTCCCAAATCTCTTTTACTATTGTCCAGAAATCTTTTTTTACTAATGGCTTTATCTTAATTTTAGTTCCTTTTAATGTATCATAATAAAGGTCTTCAACAATATTTACATAGTATTTTGTTGCTACTAATACATAATCTGGTTTTAAAGATTTAATTTCATCTGGCGAAAATTTTTTATAACCTAAAAATACTTCATTCTCCTCATGGTTTAAAAATTTTCTATCAGCAACACCAATAATATTTAGTTCAGAAAGATTAAAATATTTCTTAATCAGTTCTAAAAAATTTGTTGCTCCGTATAGAATAACAGATTTACCTTTAATTTTTTTTATTAATTTTGGCAAAGTCTTGTTGAAATCAAATTGAAATAAATAGTTTAAATCATCGTATTCATTTGGGATTTCTTCATTAAAAATAGTTCTTATATCCTTGTTTTCAATACATAAATCGTTGAAGATAAAATTTAAAATTGATTGAGGATTTTCGTTAGTAATTAACAAAACCTCATAATCTTCATTTTTAATTTGATTTGGCGTAATTGCGCGGATACCTTCAAATGTTTCAACTGGGTCTGTTTCAAATTTTTTATCTGCAATAGCAATAATATTTAAAATATCCTTGAAAAAATATAATTTATTTAATTCAATAAATTCCTCGCCAGCACCATACAAAATAACTTTTTTGCCTTTGATTTCGCCCATTGACCAAAGTAAATCGTCATCAAACTTTTTAGTTTTAGTTTTTAATTGAAAGTATTTGCTTAGCATAAATTTCTCCTCAGTTATTAAAATCATATTCGCACATTATTTGAAAATATGCAATATTAATAAGTTTTGCAAAGATACACAGACTTATTTTTAAATTTTGGCAAATATATTAACCAAGCATGTTTTCAATAACCTTCAAGTCGTTTTTATGTGTAATTTTGATGTTTAACTCATCTCCTTCTACTATGTGAATTGGCGCTAATTTATAATGTAAAATTAACCCGCAATCGTCTGTAAAATTTGTGTTTTCTTCTTTTAATGCCAGTCTGTGCGCTTGTTTGATTAAGGTTGCTCTGAAGGATTGAGGTGTTTGTACGCGTTTTAAATACTTTCTTGTCGGAATTGCAGTAATCACACTATTTTCATCTACTTGAACAATTGTATCTATTGTGTCTATTGCTGTTCCAACAGCTTCGTATTTTTTTAAGGCTTCAATATTGTCATCAATAATTTTTTGGGTTACAAAAGCCCTAACTGCGTCGTGAATTAACACATTTGCGTCATCTGGAACTTCACTTGTGCCTATATAAGAACTCTCAACTCTCGTTGCTCCACCATTTAAAACTTTTGTAATCTTTGTATAACTACTTTTTGCCAAAATTTCTTCTGCTAAATCTCTGAATTTTGGATTTGTAACTAATATAATTTCATCTATATTTTTATTTCTATCAAAAGTATCAAGCGCATGTTCTAATAAAGTCTTACCCCTAAATTCAAAAAATTGCTTGGGAATATTTTCCCCGAAACGCTCGCCTGTACCTGATGCTAAAATTATTGCAATATTTTTCATACTCCACCTGTTGTATTTATTTATTTTTCTATTATACATGAAATTAGATTTGTGCTATAATAATTTTGATTTTATTAGTAATAAAGGATAGTAAATTGTCATATAAAATTTTATCAAAAAAAGAAATTTGTCCAAATCAATATGAAATTCAAATTGACGCTCCTTACGTTGTAAGAAACGCAAAAGCTGGTCAATTTATTATATTTCGTGCAACAAAAGATGGCGAAAGAGTTCCTTTAACAATTGCTGATGTTGACAAAGAAAATGGCATTTTAACATTAGTGTTTATGGCTGTTGGCTATTCTACAAAACAACTTGCAGATTTAAATGTAGGTGATGAATTAGCAGATTTAGTTGGACCTTTGGGTCAACCAACTCATATTAAAAAATATGGTACGGTTGTTTGCTTGGCAGGCGGATATGGCGCTGCACCTTGCTATTTGATTGCAAAAGCCTTCAAAGAAGCTGGTAACAAGGTTTATATGATTATGGGTGCAAGAACAAAAGAACTTATCTTCTGGGAAGATAAAATGAAAGATGCTTGTACTGAATTATTTATTACAACCGATGACGGAACTTTGGGTGAAAAAGGTTTTGTAACTCAAGTTTTGGAAAGAATTATGAATAACGAAAAAGTTGATTATGCAATTGCAGTTGGTCCAATGCCAATGATGAGAGCAGTTGCTAACTTAACTCGTGATAAAGGTATTTACACAGAAGCTAGTATGAATCCTATTATGGTTGACGGTACTGGCATGTGTGGTGCTTGCAGAATTACTGTTGGTGGCGAAGTTAAATTTGCTTGCGTTGATGGTCCAGATTTCAACGCTCACGAAATTGACTTTGACGAAGTTATCAACAGAACAAAAATTTATAAAGATCAAGAACGTAAGAGAGATGAAAACTGTAACTTATTAAAGAAAGGTTAAAGATAGTAAGATTATGGCAGACAAAAACATTCCATATTGCCCCCTAATGTCAGCAGGCGCAGACTTTGAAAAAGTTTGTACACAAGATGCTTGTGCTTGGTATTTAAAAAATTACAAAATTTGTTCCGTTTATATGCTTGCACACAACGCAGCATTAGATGTTCAAATGAAACAAGCTAAGAAATAACAATCATGAATATTGCGGTATGTGTAAAACAAGTTCCAGATACTGCAGATATCAAATGGACTGAAAATAACACTATTCAAAGAGAAGGTTTGGAAAGTGTTATCAATCCGTTTGATTTATATGCTTTGGAAACCGCATTAAAACTAAAAGACAAGGATTTTTCAATAAAAATCACAACACTTACAATGGGACCACCTCAAGCTGAAGAAATTATCCGAAAAGCAATTACTATCGGCGTAGATGGTGGATTTGTTGTTACTGATAAAAAATTTGCAGGCGCAGATACCGTTGCAACTGCTAGAACTTTGGCAACTGCGATTAAATCAAAAATAGAAAATGTAGATTTAATTTTATGTGGACAATTCGCGACTGACGGCGATACAGCACAAACAGGACCTTCAATTTCCACAAATCTGGGTTATGCTCTTGTAACTTACGTAAAAGAAATTGAAAAAGTCGAAAATGACTATATTATTGTAAAACGAGAAGTAGAAGATGGTTTGGAAACCTTAAAAGTTAAACTTCCTGCGGTTTTATGTATGCTAAAATGTGATTATGAGCCTAGAAGACCCTTAATTAACGGATTTATAACGGCTCAGAATGCAGAAATTCCTTTTTATTCATACGAAGATATTGGAATTGAACCTGAAAAAGTCGGTATAAAAGGCTCTCCAACCTGTGTTAGTAAGGCTTTTAGGCCTGAACAAAAAACAGGTGGTGAGATTTTTGAAAATCTTTCTGCTGATGACGCGGTACAAAAAATTCTTGAGGTGTTAAATGGCTAAAGGAATTTTGATTTATGCTCAAACAGATAGAAATGGAAAAGTTTTAAATGTAGTTTTAGAATTGGCTTGCGTTGCGCAGAAATTATCTAAAAAACTTGAAAATTGTGAAATTTCAGCATTTTTAATAGGAAATGGTACAAATTTAGATGAAAACAAAGCAATTTTAAGCCAAAATGGCTTTGATAAAGTTTTTATCGCAAAAGCAGAAAATTTAAAAGATTATAATACTGATTACTATTCGCATATCGCCTTAGAAATCATCAAAAATCTTGAGCCAGAGATTGTTTTAATTGGAGCAACCACTCAAGGTCGTGATTTAGCGCCTGTAATTTCATCAATTTTAAAAACAGGTTTGACGGCAGACTGCACAGAGCTAGATATAAATGAAAAATGTCAATTAGCTGCAACACGCCCGACTTTTGGCGGTAATTTAATGGCGACAATTTTATGTAAAAACTATCCGCAAATGGCGACTGTCAGACCAAAAGTTTTGAAAAAATCTGAATGTAAAATTGAAAAAGATACTCAATTTATTGAAGTTGAATTTGACTTATCAAATATTGAAAAAAGAGTTGAATTAATTAATTTTAAACCAAACAAACAACTTACAGATAAAAGAATTGATGAGGCAGAAATCATTGTTGCTGGTGGAAAAGGTATGAAATCTGCACAAGGTTTTGAAATGCTCGAAGAACTTGCAAACTTATTAGGAGGCTCTGTTGGTGCTTCAAGAGGGGCAGTTGAGATGAGGCTTGCAGATAGTTCTGTGCAGGTTGGACAAACTGGTAAAACAGTTGTGCCTAAAATTTATATTGCTTGTGGTATTTCTGGCGCAATTCAGCATACCGTCGGAATGACAGGTTCTGATAAAGTTATCGCAATTAACAAAGACAAAAATGCTCCCATTTTCAAAATAGCAGATGTCGGTATTGTCGGTGATGTTTTTGAAATTCTGCCAAAATTAATTGAAAAATTAAAAGAAAGAAGCTAAAATGAAAAACACAGTTGTCGTTGGCGCTCAGTGGGGCGACGAAGGTAAAGCAAAAATTACAGATTTATTGGCAGAAAAAGCAGATATGATAATTCGATATCAAGGCGGTTGCAATGCAGGTCATACAGTGGTTTACAAGGGTGAAACCTATAAATTACATTTAATTCCGTCAGGAATTTTGTATGGCGATAAAATTTGTTTTATTGGTGCGGGAACGGTTATTTTACCTGAAAATTTTGAACAAGAAACCCTTGAATTAATCTCCAGAGGAATAGATTTATCAAGACTTAAACTAAGTCCGCTTGCGACAATTACAATGCCATGGCACACAGATGTTGACGGTTGGGCAGAAGATACAGTTAAAAAAGGTAAAATAGGTTCAACTCGAAAAGGTATTGGGCAAACTTACACAGATAAAATGGCTCGTTGCGCATTAAAAGTCGGCGATTTATTTAATGAAGAAACTCTTTCAGAAAAATTAGACATAATCTTACCCTTGAAAAATAAAACATTGAAAGAAGTTTATGGTTTGAAAGAGTATTCAAAAGCAGAAGTATTAGAAATTTGCGCTAAATACAAAAAAATCTTTGAACCTTATGTTTGTTTTAATTGGCAAAAAATGCTAACTGAAAACAAAAACAAAACGATATTATTTGAAGGTGCTCAAGGTGTAATGCTGGACATAGATTATGGCACATATCCGTTTGTAACAAGCTCAAACCCAATTGGTGGCGGTGCAGGCACAGGAAGCGGTTATGGACCAACAATGATTAATGAAGTTGTAGGTGTTTCAAAAGCCTACCTGACACGAGTTGGAGAAGGTCCTTTTATCACTGAACTTACTGATAAAACAGGTGATAAAATTAGAGAAATCGGGCATGAATTTGGTACAACAACTGGTCGCCCACGTCGTTGCGGGTGGTTTGATGCGGTTATCGCTAAATATGCAGTGCTTGTTAGCGGATTAACTTCCATGGCGCTTACTAAAATTGATATTTTTGACGATTTTGATGAAATTAAAATTTGTACGGCATACAAAGATAAAAGAAATGGAAAAATTTATACAGAATATCCAACAGATGTCTTTGAGCATAAGTATTTAGAGCCAATTTATGAAACTCATAAAGGTTGGAAATGTTCTTTATCGAAAATGACATCGTACAAGGAATTTCCAAAAGAGGCAAAAGATTATTTAAAACGATTGGAAGAAATCTTTGAAATACCAATTTCTATTGTAAGCGTTGGTCCAGATAGAGAACAAACTATTTTTATTTAAAATATAAACAGGGCGGTGGCTAAAAGCCACCGCCCTGTTTATTATATGAACTATATATTCGCTCGTAATTTTTAAAAACAAAGTTTTTAAAAATTACATCATACCGCCCATACCGCCCATGCCTGCCATTGCTGACATATCTGGTGTTGCAGATTTTTCTTCTGGAATATCTACAACTGCTGCTTCTGTTGTTAATAACATAGCTGCAATTGATGCTGCATTTTCCAAGGCTGAACGAGTTACTTTTGCAGGATCAACAATACCTGATTTGAACATATCTGTGTATGTATTCAATAAAGCGTCGTAACCATAAGAATCTTTTTCAGATTTTACTGATTCAACTACTACATCTGATGATGCACCAGCGTTATTAGCAATTAATCTTAAAGGAATGTCTAATGCTGCTGTTAAAATCTTATAACCGATTTTTTCATCATCTAATGTAAATTCTTCTGTGTTTAATTTTTCTTCTAAATATTGTTGAACTCTTAACAATGCAACACCACCACCAGGTACAATACCTTCTTCATTTGCAGCTCTTGTTGCGTTTAGAGCATCTTCAATTCTTAATTTTCTTTCTTTTAATTCTACTTCTGTTGCTGCACCAACTTCAATTACTGCAACTCCGCCTGATAATTTTGCGATACGTTCTTGTAATTTTTCTTTATCGTAGTCTGAATCTGATTGTTCAATTTGTTTTTTGATTAAAGAAATTCTTTCTTGAACTGCTGTTTTTGTAGCATCGCCAACAACGATAGTAGTTTCATCTTTAGAAACGGTTACGCGTTTTGCTGAACCTAGCATATCTATTGTAATGTTTTCTAATTTTGTTCCTAATTCTTCTGTGAACATTTGACCGCCTGTTAAAATAGCGATATCTTCTAACATTGCTTTTCTTCTGTCGCCAAATCCAGGAGCTTTTACTGCAACTGCTCTTATAACTTTTCTCATTGTGTTAACTACCAAGGTTGCTAATGCTTCACCTTCAACATCTTCTGCGATTAACAATAATGATTTACCTTCTCTTGCAACTTGTTCCAAAATTGGAACTAAGTCTTGGATTAAGTTGATTTTTTTGTTTACACATAAAACGTAAGCATCTTCTAAAACTGCTTCCA
>CAKUXD010000017.1 GCA_934699705.1 uncultured Candidatus Melainabacteria bacterium | reverse complement strand
GCTCACACGGCGCCCTACGCAAAATCCGCTCACAACTCACTAGTAAAAGCTATCGCTTTTACCCTCGCTGAAACCCTAGTCGTAATGGGCATTATTGGCGTAGTTGCGGCACTTACTATTCCGAACTTAAACCAATCCACAGGCGACAGAGAAAAAGTTGCAAAATTAAAAAAAGTATATGCCAATTTGGAAGACGCTTTTGGTCGCGCTACTGCAGTTTATGGTCCAATAGAAGAATGGTTTATAAATCTTCCAGAAGACCTAACAGCAAACCAACGTCTTGCAGACAGAATGACTGAATTTATGAAAATTTCAAAGAATTGCGGAACAGAAGGTTCTGGGTGTTTTGCTGATGGAGAGTATCCTGAACTTGATGGAGATTCTGGTGAGGAACCTAATGATTGGGATGATGAACCAAAGATTTTGTTGGCTGATGGAACCGCTTTGGATTTTTATATATCGAATAAGAACTGTTCTACTAATAATGGTGCAACTTCTGATAGCCCTGCTGCAAAATCTTGTGGAGTAATATATGTAGATATAGATGGTCCTAAAGGTCCAAATACCATGAATAAAGATTATTTTAAATTTCATGTTACATCTACTGGAATTTATCCATATGGTGGTAAAAATACAAATACTGGTAAAGATAATGATATGTTAAAAAGGCTTTGTTTTGTTGATGGTTATATTTGTACTGGTTGGGTAATTGAAACTGGCAATATGGATTACTTAAAGGCTAACGAGGGTGTCTGTCCTAATGGTACAGAATTGTCTTGGGAAAATACAAGTTGTAAGTAGCAGATTTTCGATTTTGCTTTGTTAATTGTAACTTACATCTTTATTTTGTTTTTTCGTAAGGTCGTTTTCTGAACAAGAAATAAGTTGTTTCGTTCAAAGGTACTGTTTCAACCAAGTCGCATTGTTCAAAGAAGATGTTTTTTGAATCATCAAAAAGCTTTGATAAAAATGCTAAAATTCTATCATTATGTACCGATTCGATTGTTGAAAATCTTTGAATATATTCGTTTCTGTGTATCAAGGCTTGATTATCTGGTCCATAAATCGCCATTACAACATATCTGCCTGCTTTTAGAGGTTCTAAATAGGTCTTTTTCATATATTCATAGAAATTTTGCGAAATATGACCTTCTTTTTGAATAATATCAAGTAAAACTTCATCAACTTGACCTTGTTTCATTGCTTCAATTTGGTCAGCGTCATAAACAAGCGTGTTGTATGGTTTTCTGAATTCATGTAAAGCCTCAAAATAAGGAGCTTTCGGTGTATTTGCATCTTCATAAATAAAGGCTACACTTGATGAAAATGGCTTGTAAACTAAATCTTCGCCAGTTAAATTACGTGATTTGTAGTAATTTGTTGAATCAAGCAAAGCATTATATTTTGTCTTGTAATAAGTATCATCATTAAATAAAAAGTATGAAGAACATGCAGTAAAGAAAATTAAAAACAATGCAACATGCCATTTTTTTAATTTTGAAAATCCTACACTTGCTAAAATTAATACAAACGGTACGATAAAAATAGTGTACCTTGGTACTATAACTATAACCTTCATAAAGCCTGAAATTAGGATAATTAAATAAGCAATTATTACAGTTAAAAATACCATTAATAATTTTGAATTTTTTTCCTTGAAGGCTTTAATTAGCGCATTGATAAAATATATTATAGGAATAATTACTGTTGCAAAAAACGCAAAATTAATATATATTGGCATGTAATTTACCCAGAATAAAGCACCGACCTTTGCGCCAAAATAGTTTTGCAAGTTTCCAACAAAATGCATAAATTCCAAAGGCGGAATATGGAACATAATAAACTTACTTCTTTGAACTGCATAATAAATTGCAATAGCAAAGTAAGGCACTAATAAAATAAGTTGATATACTTGATAAGTTAAATATTCACCAATTTTTTTAACGTTTTCTTTCTGTGTTACTAACAAATAAATTAAATATGAAATAAATTGTCCGATATAAAATACAATTCCGCCAATTAACAAATATGGAATTAAAGTATTTGCAGTAAGAAGTTTTATTAATGACTTTTTATCGCCTTTTTCTTCATAATCAAGCAGATAATTCATTGAAACAAGAGCTAAGAAAGTTACCATCATATACATTCTAATTTCAATGGAATAGTAGATTAATAAAGGGCTTACGCATACAAGAATTGCAGAAATTATACCAACATTGCGGTCATATAATTTTTTACCAACAACGTATGCCATTGGAATTGATGCAACACCAAAAATTGCTGATGACATTCTCATTAAAACTTCTGATGTGCCAAATATTTTTAGCCAAAAATGTAAGAAATAAAAATAAAATGGCGTATGTTGAAAATCTTTTGTAAAAAGAAATTCATTTATTCCAAATGGAAAATTCCTTATCGCAACTAAAATAGAATGACCTTCGTCATACCATAAAGGACAATTTGAAATTCCAAATCTAAGCTCAAACCCAAATATAACCAGTAATAAAATAAAAATGTGTAAATAATATTTTCTAATTTTTTCCATAATACTCACATTATACGATTAAAAAATTTAATTATCAATTAAAATATTAATTAAAAATGAAGTTTTTAGATTTTATTAAAAAGAGAGTTAAAATAATAATATGATAAATTTTGATAAATTAACTAATTATTCACAAGAAATTATTTCATCGGCAAGTGCCTTGATGAACTCTAAACATAATACTCAGATTGAACCTGAGCATATTATGCTTGCAATGATTCAAGATAGCGGAATTTCAAGAGATTATTTAACAGAGTTAAAACTTTTGAACCAAAATTTTATTAATGCTGTAACTAAAGCTATTAGTGATTTCCCGACAATAAGCGGAGTTCAAAACACTCAACAGTTATTTTTGTCGAATAACACTTCTGCTTTGTTAGATATAGCTGAAGCAACTACAGAAGAATTAAAAGATGAGTTTATATCTATTGAAAGTATTTTGCTTGCAATGACAAAACTTGAAAATAGTAATATTCAAAAATTACTTGCAGACGCTCATGTGAATACAAATAACGTTTTAAATGCAATGAAAAAAGTGAGAGGTAATAAAAAAGTGGATAATAAAAACGCAGAAGAAAATATGAAAGCTCTTGAAAAATATTCAACAGATTTAACAGAGCTTGCAAGAAAAGGTAAATTAGATCCTGTAATCGGTCGTGATGAAGAAATTCGTCGTATAATTCAGGTTTTAAACAGACGTACAAAAAATAACCCTGTGTTAATTGGTGAACCTGGGGTTGGTAAAACCGCAATTATCGAAGGTTTAGCTCAACGTATGGTTCGAGGAGATGTTCCAGAAAGTTTAAAAAACGATAAATTAATTTCGTTGGATTTAGGTGCTTTAGTCGCAGGTGCTAAGTTCAGAGGTGAATTTGAAGAACGATTGAAAGCCGTTTTGAAAGAAGTTGAAGATTCAGACGGTCATATCGTAATGTTTATTGATGAATTACACACAGTAGTTGGTGCTGGCGCAACAGAAGGTTCAATGGACGCAGGCAACTTGTTAAAACCAATGCTTGCAAGGGGCGTTTTGAGAACTATTGGTGCAACTACAATTAATGAATATAGAAAATATATCGAAAAAGACCCTGCTTTAGAAAGACGTTTCCAACCAGTTATGGTTAATGAACCGTCTGTTGAAGATACTATCAGTATTTTACGTGGTTTAAAAGAAAAATATGAAGTTCACCATGGAGTTAGAATTCTTGATAGCGCTTTAATCCAAGCTGTAAAATTGTCTGATAGATACATTACAGACCGTTTTTTGCCTGATAAAGCTATCGACTTAATTGATGAAGCTGCATCTTCACTTCGTATTGAAATTGATTCAATGCCAGAAGAAATTGATATTATGTCAAGACAAAAAGTTCAATTAGAAATTGAACGTGAAGCCTTGAAAAAAGAAGACTCTAACCCTGATTGTGAAAGAAAAATTCTTGAAATTTCTAAAGAAATTACTGATTTGGAAGCAAAAATTAGCGTTTTAAAAGAACAATGGAATAAAGAAAAAGCTACAATTCAAGGTGAAGCCTCAATTAAAGAAGAAATCGAACAAGTTAAACTTGAAATTGAAAAGGCTGAACGTAGCACTGATTTGCAAAAAGCTGCTGAGTTAAAATACGGCAAATTAATGGAATTGCAAAAAAAATTAGAAGACATTCAAGGTTCTGATAAAAAAGATAATCAACTTCTTAAAGAAGAAATCGACGGTGATGATATTGCAGAAGTTGTAAGTAAATGGACTGGTGTCCCAGTTACAAAACTTGTAGAAAGCGAAATGAAGAAATTAATTTCAATGGAAGATGTTCTTCATAAGCGATTAATAGGTCAAGATGAAGCTGTAAATACAGTTTCAGATGCAATTCGTCGTGCGCGTTCAGGATTGAAAGATCCAAAACGACCAATTGGTACGTTTATTTTCTTAGGCCCAACTGGTGTTGGTAAAACCGAATTAGCAAAATCTTTGGCAGATTTTATGTTTAATGATGAAGACGCAATTGTCAGAATTGATATGTCTGAATATATGGAAAAACATAACGTTGCAAGACTTGTTGGTGCTCCTCCGGGATACGTTGGCTATGATGAAGGTGGTCAATTAACAGAAGCAGTACGTCGTAAACCATATTCAGTAGTGCTTTTTGATGAAATTGAAAAAGCTCACCCTGATGTATTCAATTTAATGCTACAAATTTTTGATGATGGCCGTTTAACTGATTCAAAAGGCAGAACGGTTGATTTCAAAAATACACTTATAATTATGACAAGTAACATCGGTAGCGAAGTTATTTTGGAAGACTCTATAAGTGGTAATTTCAGCGAAACTAAAGAGAAAGTTATGGATATAATGAAGGAACGATTTAAACCTGAATTTTTAAATCGTGTTGATGAAACTATTTTCTTCAAAGGCTTAACTTTAGATAATTTGAAACAAATTGTGGATATTCAAATGGATTCTTTAGGAAAACGTCTTGGCGAACAAGAAATTAATTTGGAAGTAACTCCAGATGCGAAAGAATTACTTGCAACACAAGGTTATAATCCAATTTACGGTGCAAGACCGTTGAAACGTACAATTCGTCAAATGGTTGAAAATCCTTTGGCTAAGTTAATCTTGGCACAAAAATTTATCAAAGGTGATACCTTGGTAATTGACGCGGAAGACGATGAAATTAAATTCAAAAGAAAAGAGAAATAATTGTTGAAATATTGAAAATGGCGCGGATTGTGATTACACAATCCGCGCCATTTTTTGTAAAAATTATATTTACAGCCGATTTACAATTCACAACTCACTATTCTACGACCACATCACCCTGACGGAAAATTTTTATGCCTTCTGGAAAAACTCCTGCTACTGTTGATGCGCGACCTTGAGCTTTTTCACCAAAATCTTCGATTACTAAATCGACTTTATCGCCAATATATTTCCTTGCTTCATCGTAAGTTAAGGCAGGTGGTTCGTTTGAAAGATTTGCACTTGTTGTTGCTAAAACATTTCCATCTATACAAGAGCAAATTTCCGCAAAAATTTTATTGTCTGGAACTCTTATTCCTACTGTGTTTAAACCACTTGTAATGTAATCTGGTGTTAGTTCAGATTTTTCTATAACAAGAGTTAATGCACCTGCAAAGTGTTTTTTAACAAGTTCTTCAGCTTTTTCTGTCAAGGGTTTTACGTATTTACGTAATGGCTCAATTCCATTAGACATAAGTATTAACGGCTTATGGCTATCTCGATGTTTTATTTCATAAATTCTTTTAACTGCAAGTTTTGAAGTTGGTAAACAACCCATTCCCCAAACTGTGTCTGTTACAAATGCAATTACGCCATCATTTTCTAATATTTCTTTTACTTTTTTTGAATTAATCATCATTTTTTAAACTTTTCTATAATCCTTTTTGTTAATTCACTTGCATATTCCATTTTAAATAGTAGGTTTAAGCCTGTATAAATTGCAACACATAAAAATCCGATTACGAAAATTTTTGTAAATTCATAAGAATATTTTGGAGCGTTGTTTAAGACCTCTAAAAGCTGAATTTCCATTAAACCAGCGACAAAATAGCAAGCTATTAGTGTAATAACGCCTGCAATTGTCATTTTAATGAAGTTTATAAATAAATTTTTATAATCTAATTTGATTTTTTTGCTAATTAAAATTCCCAAAACAACCGCATTAAATAAGGTTACAAGCGATGTAGAAAGAGTAATTCCGCCGATACCTAATGCCAATTTTTTTACTAATAAAATATTTAAAAATACTTTTAACACAATTGACGAAAACGCAACAATGAAAGGGGTTGCAGAGTCATTGAACGAGTAGTAAACTCTTGTTATAGAATCTCTGAAAACGTACGGTAATATTGAGAAAGACAAGAACCAGAGTGCCTGAGTTACCATAAATGTTGCACCATCATTGAATGCACCACGTTCAAATACAATTCTGATACCGTCTTGACCCAATAATAAAATTCCGATAATAATTGGGAATGATGCGAAGAAAAGAACTCCGACACCTTTATTGAAGTATGTTCTTATTCCGTCAAAGTCTTTTTCGCCTACAAGTCTTGAAAATAGAGGGAAAAGAGGTACTAAAAATGCTGTAACTAAAATTCCTACTGGGAATTGAAAAATTCTATTTGCAAATCCGATTGCAGTCCACGCACCTTCTTCAAGACAAGAAGCAAAGAACATATCAATATAAATATGAACTTGTCCTATTGTAGAACTTAAAATTGCAGGGAAAAGCAATTCTAATATATGATTGAAATTTACGTTATTTACGAAATCAAGATTTGGTCTAATTTTAAACCCTAATTGTCTTACCCTTGGCATTTGCAATAATAATTGACAACAAGCTCCGACAATTGTCGCAGTTGCAAGAACCGCGCCAGTTTTATCCCCGCCTGTAAATAGCAAAGCGCCAATTATGACAACGCTAACTACGATTGGTGATAGACTTGGTAAAATAAATTCTTTATAGCTGATTAAAATGCCATAATATATACCGATTAAACCGCCAATAATTAGCGAAGGACACATAATTCTTAAATGTGTGCTGGCAAGGCTTACTAATTCAGGGCTTCCGTCTGAAATAATTAACGACATTATTTGATTTGAAAATACAAAGAAAATTATCGTTAAAACCGTAAAGAATATGAAACTTGCGGTTATGAATGTATTGAATAATTTTTCTGCAACTTCAGGCGGTTTTTCTTTCAAATTAGGAATTAATTTTGTAAAAACAGCAACGGTAGCACTATGAAAAGGACCGCCAATTCCGCCTAAAAGAATTACTGCAAGGGCTGGAATTTGATATGCATAAAAATATGCGTCAGATACTGTCGTTGCACCGTAATAGTTTGCTATAATGATATCTCGTAAAAACCCTACAATCTTACTTATTACAGTAACAACTGCGATAAGCCACGCTGCTTTTAGAATTGTCGTTGTTTTATTTGAATTAGAATCCGAACTTGTCTGCATTTGGATTTAGAACCTCAATAAATAATCGTGTCGCTTTTGTCGAGCCTTCTTCTAAAGGATAACAAAAAGTAATTACATTTTCACCTTTTTTTATTAAATGTGAAATATCAATTTTCAAAGGTTGTTTAAATGGGCTAAAATTTTGTTCGAGAGGAATTGAAATTTCTTTGTCATTAATTATCAAATTTATTTTTGACATATTAAATTTGTTATCTACAACCAATTGAGCTTTTTTTGTATCTGAATAAAAATTCTGTGTAATTTGTTGTTGTGTTGGATAAGATGAGATTATAACGGGGTTTGTGCCTAGTGAAATTCCTGTATAGTAATGTTTTAGGATTTTATCAAACGGCATTTTTAATTCCTTGCCCATAAATCCAGCACCATATTGGCTCATTCCAACTCCATGCCCAAATCCGCCACCGAAAGCTATAATCTTTTGTTCTCCTGTTTCTTCGTCAGTAATAAAGTCAAAAACTACGTTTGCGCTTGGAAGTGAAATATCATTTTTTTGAAAAATTCTTCTGATAACAAGTTCTTTTTGAATAGCGTAATTCCCGCTTGTAGTCTGAACTTCAACTTCAATAAGTTTTCCTGAATCGCCTCTTTTTTTAGGAATAATATTGATTAATTCGCCAAAATCTTCAGATTTTTCTAATTTTGGAGAAACAAATCCTGTTTTTGATTGACTTACGAGGGTTTTAGCTAAAACTTCTTGTAATTCTTCTTTTGTCCATTCTTTTTGCCAACGATAATATCTTGAGCGAACGTCATAAGATTCAGGGCTATTTTTGTAAAATTTTCGGACTTCTTCTTCAGTTTTAAGCGGTTGTTGTGTAAGCATATCAGCTTTTGCAACTAAATAAGGTTTTGCATTCATTTTGTTAAATTTGTTAAAGGCTTCCGGAAATGCATTTGGATAACTTTCTGTATATCCGCCGGCAGTCGAGCTGTATTGAGCAAGAATTAAATTCCAATTGTAAGTTGCAACAATTCCGTCAGTTTCTTTAACTGCTTTATTTGAAAGATTTTCTTCTGTGTTTGCACCAAAATAAACTTGACTTGCAACAGAATCAACCACATCGTATTCCTGAACATATCTGGTTCTTGGGCTTAAAACGTAATTCCTTGCAGCAACTGCCTGAGCTTTTAGAGCTTCAAGTCCAAAACTTGTCGGCATTTCGTTTGGAACAACTCCTTTTAAATAATCCTGAATATCCAAAACATTTACGATGTAAAACAAATTTTCTGCTTGAGGTTTTTTGATAATTTCAATAGAAGTTCTGTAAAGTGCTTGTTTCCCTTTTCTTTTCAGGTCTTTTATCCCTAATAATCCGTCAGAACACTCCAGCGTAAACGTATCTGAAATTTTTAAAGTTTCTTCTTCTATTTTAAGTTCAAAAACATCGTCTTTTAGAGTTATTGTAATAGGTGTATCTATTGGTACAGTTTTAATGAGTTTATGTTTATTTTTTTCATAAATATTTACATCAGAAGTGCCAAAAATGGTCGTTGTTTGATAATTAAAGGTTGACCAATTTTGGTTTCCAATACCGACTCTGACAAGATTTAAGCCAGTTTGATTTTCGTTTGTATTTGCAAATATTTCAGGACTTGAAAATGCAAGAGCAAAAATTACAAGTCCCAAAATTATATTTTTTATTTTTTTAATTCCCAAGTAGTTCCGTCCTTAGAATCTTTCAAGACAATACCGACTTTATCAAGTGCCATGCGGATTTTGTCTGCCATATCCCAATTTTTTTCTTCACGAGATTTTTTTCTTAATTCTAAAAGTTCTTCCATTGAATTAAGCGTCATTCCTAAATCTTCACTAACTGCGTTGATTTTTTCTTTTAATTCATCTTCTGAAAGTTCAGTTTTTTCAAAATTAAACCCAAGAACATTACCGAGTTTTACAAGAAGTGTGTAAGCATTCTTTTCGTCTTTGTTAGCCTTGTTTACAAGGTCAAAAAGTACAGCCAGAGCTTTTGATGTGTTTAAATCATCGTCCATAGCTTCTGTAAACTGTTTGTATTCTTCAGTTTGCGTAATATCTAAATTTTCGTCAATTGGTGTAGCTTTTGCGTTAGTTAAACGTTTTGCACCAGCTTGAGCCGATTTTAAAACTTCATCAGAAAATTCAACAGGCATTCTGTAATGATTTGTTAAAATAAATAATCTGATTGTATTTGCGTCATAATTTTCTAAAACCTTGTCGATAGTTAAGAAATTACCTAAAGATTTAGACATTTTTTCTTTGTTAATAGTTACAAAACCGTTGTGCAACCAGTAATTTACGAATTTACAACCATTTGCACATTCAGATTGAGCGATTTCATTTTCGTGGTGCGGGAAGATTAAATCTGCACCGCCTGCGTGAATATCAATGGTTTTACCCAAATATTTTCTGCTCATTGCAGAACATTCAATATGCCAACCAGGGCGACCAACTCCCCAAGGTGAGTTATATCCGAATTTTTCATCTTTTTTCCAAAGTGCAAAGTCAAGTGGGTCTTCCTTCAAATCGCCAACTTCAACTCTAGCACCGCTTTCTAACTGGTCAATTGGTTGTTTTGAAAGCATACCATAGTTTTTAAACTTTTTAACTCTGAAATATACGTCGCCACCTGCTTCGTAGGCATAATCGTTTTTAATCAAATCCTTAACAATGGAAATCATTTCGCCTAAAGTTTTTGTTGCAAAAGGTTCTATATCTGGCTTTAGGTTGTTTAATCCTTCCATACTTTTTGTGAAAGATTTGTACCAATAAGTTGAAACTTCTTCAGGTGTTTTGCCTTCTTTTTCTGCTTTTTTAAGAATTTTATCATCAACATCGGTTACGTTGCGACAATAGGTTACATCGTAGCCCTTGAATTTTAAATATCTATAAAGTACGTCCCATGTGATATAACAGCGAGCGTGTCCTAGATGTGCGTAATCGTAAACGGTTGGACCGCATACATACATTTTAACTTTGTTACCGTCAATCGGTTTAAATTCTTCTGTTTTGTCCGTATAAGTATTATGTAATTTCATCATACCGATTATTTTAGAACAAAGTAGCTAATAAGACAAGTAGTGATGTGTTTAGGGAACAAGGAACTGTAAACGGTGGACTGTTCACTTAAATATAAATTTTTTTTACAAAAAGTTGAAAAAAGCCAAAAAATAGTTTATACTAATAAAAATAAGGAGAAAAAGTATGAAAAAGATTGTTAATACTGATTTTCACTCGGGGGGGGGGTAAAACCTAGTAGTAATGCTACTTTCCCAGATTTAATAAAAAGATTTTTTGAGGGCATAAAAAAGAATTATTGTGAATTGTCGCTTGTGAATAGTGAATTGACAAATAATAAACAATCAAATGACAATAAAGTCGACTCACCACTGTCTTGGATTATTGCTTCACTCGGACAAGTTGCTCATTTCACTAGCGTTGTCATTCGCAAAGTCCTCGCTACTTCGGGCTGGGTTCGCTTTGCTCACACGGCGCCCTACGCAAAATCCGCTCACAACTCACAACTCACAAAATTCGCCTTCACATTAGCTGAAACCCTTGTTGTAATGGGCATTATTGGTGTAGTCGCAGCGTTGACTATTCCGAACTTAAACCAATCAACAGGCGATAGAGAAAAAATTGCAAAAGTAAAGAAAATTTATTCAAATTTAGAAGACGCTTTTGGGCGTGCGACAGCTATTTATGGTCCTATTGATGAATGGTTTGGTGATATATTTCCTATGGAAACAGGGACTCGTATTGGTGATAGATTAACAGAATTTATGAAAGTTTCTAAAAATTGTGGTATAGAAAAAAATAAAGGATGTTTGAATACTACACAAAAAAATATGTTTAATGGCGGGGTAACTAATCCAGATAATACTACTTGGTATAAGTTTGTTTTGGCAGATGGAGCAACAGTGGCTATATCTCCATTAGGTATTATATATGTAGATATAGATGGTGCAAATAAAGGAGCTACTCAACTTGGTAAAGATGTTTTTGCCTTTGTTTACTATTATGAGCACGATGGAATCATTGACGCTCTAGCTGTACCTAGAGCTGATAATATGGCTCAGTATATTGGATATTTAACTCCAAAATCTCAAAATGAGGTGAATTCTTTCTTTGCAACTGGTTGGATTATAGATTATGGCAATATGGATTATTTAAAATTAACATCAGAAGGTAAATGTCCAAATGGAACTGTTCCGACAGATGCTAATCCATCTTGTAAATAAATTAAATTGAATGTGTTATCTTGATTGGTTTATAATTCTGTTGATGTCATCTCTAGGAGTTGAAATTGACCTTATCCCAAAAATATTTTTAAATGCGTCTAAAATAATTGGATTTATTAACATTGGCGAACAATAGCTTAATAAAATGTTTTTTACGCCAAGTTCTTTTAAATTCAACATATTCGCAATCGCATATTTATCACATTTTGTTAAAAATACTGAAATATCAAAGAATTTATCCTGTATTTTTGCATTCAAATCTTCAAGAATTTTATACATAATCATAAAATCGTAACTTGAATTGATTTGGAAGGTATTTGTTGAAGGAGTGTATGTTGAAAGCGTTACCGCATAGGTATCTTGCGGTAAAATCTTTAATAATCGTTCAAAATATTTTTTTTGTAATGAGGTATGATTTAAAATTCCTACCAAAAGTAAGTGTTTGATATCGCGAGCAAGAATTTTTGTAATAAGTTCATTAACTCGTTTTTCTATAACTCCGTCATCATAACCGATAATAAGTGGATTACGGGTTTGTCCTTTTGCAAAACCTTTAGCCTCAAAAGCAGATTTTATAAGAGGTTTAAAATCTTCGTTTTCAATTTGTTTAACGCCTTTTGGTGCGTTTATATCGGTTGTGAAAAGTCGTCCACGATACAAATATTCTATATTTTGAAGTGAATTTTTTGTCATTAAAATCGACCCTGGAAAAGTTGCAAAATCAAGCAAACAATTTTCAACTCCGAGTCCAAATTGACCTATAAGTTGTGGATATTGTTGTAATTTTGGATATGTATGACCCATAATCATTGAACCATGAGTGTAAACATCAACATTTTCGTTTTTTGTAGCTTTTAAAACCTGTTCAAGCTCTTTTAAATTTGAACCTGATACTAATATTGCTTTAGCTGGACGAGTAGAAAACGAAACTTCAACAGATTTTTGTTTGCCAAAACTTTCAATTTCTGCTTCGTGTAATAATTTTGCTAGTTTGTAATTTATTTTTGTGAAATTTTTTATTACTTGCTTTAATTTTTCAGTAGAAATTTTTTTGTAATTCATCATATTGAGCATTTGAAGCATCGAATAATACGCCTCATCACAGTTTTTGTCATAACTTTTTAATTGAATTAAACTGATACAAGCATTTTTAATTAGAACAAACATTATTTCATAAATCTGACGTTGTTCTTGATTTAAAAGTTTATTTTTCTTGATAAATTCCTTTTCGCCTTGTTTAATGGCTTCGTTTAAATCAAATTTTTTATTAATATTTAATCTGTTTTCAAGTTTTTCAACACTAATATTATTGTCTTTACAAATTCTTTCATACAAAATTTTTGACTGTCTTAAATTCTCATAGATAGTCATAATGATATTTTTGAACTGTTCTTGTGAATATTCTGTGTTAGAAACCAGTCCAGACAAAGTATTTATAATATTGTCCTTGATAACTTCGTTTGAAACGCCTCGTTTTTTAAGCCTTAAAGTGTAAAACGCAAGTTGTTTAATGTACATCATTATAACTTCCTGTAAAGAAGAAATTGTTGGATCTGCAGAACAAACACCTTTTGTAGTACAGCTATCAAAGTTGTAGTCGTCGTATTGATAATAATTGTAAAACATAATAAATCACCTTTTTAGGTATCTTAAACAATTTTTACTGAATTTTTATGCGACTTTTGGGCTATCTTTTCGATGATTAAATATTTTATGGGATTAAATTTGATTTTTTTATAAATATGTAACAAAATGTAAACATGTAAAAAGTCATGGTAGCAAAAAAAAAATTTATAGGGTTTGTATGAATGCAAACCGAAGGATTTGCAAGACTGAACATGATTTTATGCATGTTAGTTTGTGTACAAAAGGAATAAATTAAGGTATCCAAAATGGTAGATAATCGAGCAGCAGGATTTTACGGAATTGGTGGCTCTTTTAATTTCAAAAGTGGCGATATTTCTGGAACTACTGCGAACCTCTCAGATGATAAAATGGGACAAGGCAACGAATATTCTCGTCAAGATAAACAGGAAGAAGACTCGTTGAATGAGTCGAGAATGCAGTTTACTGACAGGAGCGCTCAACTCAGAGCGACACTTAATTCTTTGGCGATGATTAATGTTGCAGGTGTGATTAACACGAAGAAACGCCCAAATCGTTTAGATGACGATAAAGAAGATGAAAAATTCGATGAAGAAGAATTTTTTGCTAAAACTCGTAAAAAACGTCAAGAACTTCGACTTGAAAATCAATTTATTACTGAAGACGAAGAAGAATTTGACGAAGCTCAATAGCTAATTTTAAATTATTTCAACCTTAATTAAGAGTAGTCTTAATTAGGGTGCTTTGCGTTGAATTGAGATTAAATTCAACCTTTGAATTTTTTTCTATCCAATTTTTGATTTCATTTATTTCAAATTTTTTAGGACTGTAATCATAAGGCATATAAAACCAGTAATTTTGACCATTTACAACTCTTTCATTAAGCTCTTTTTCTATATCATTTTTGGTTTTACTTTTTGGATTTAGAAAAATTTTATCGTTTTTTAAGTTAAAAAACAAATCATAATAACAAAATTCAGCATTTGACGAAGGATTAATGACTATTATCTCGTTTGGTTGGATTTTTTCCGCCATTTGCAACATAATTTCTCTGGCAAAATCACCTTTATTTAGGTTGGATATTTTTATAAAATTAATGCTGAAAAACAAGTGTGGAAGTATAATTAAAGAAATTAATATTCCTGCCAAAATTTTGTTATTTATATCAAAAATTTTTACCGCAAAGATTAAAATAAATGGAATTAAAAATATGATTAATCTTTGTGAATAAGGATAAATATGTAAAATAGATGCCAATATTAGTGCTGATTCAGTTAGTGCTGTTATTAAAATAAATCGCCAGTTTGTGTCCTTAAAAAATAAGATAAGTCCGACAAACATTAAAATTGTTAAAAACGTACAAGAAAACAAAGGTAAATATGAAAAAAAATAACTTAAATTGCTCATATTGAGCTGGGTTAAATTTGATAAATCTCTTGCGACAAATTCATTTTGCCAAAATCCAACCATACCATTTGAATTTTGTCCGTAAATGTTTAAAATAAAAGTTCTTAGATAAATAAATCCGCTTATAATGGCAGGAAAAAACAATAAAAAGAAGTTTTTCGGATTTTCTCGCTTAAAGCTAAGTGTCATAAATCCAGCAAATATAACTATTACAGACATAAATGAAAACCAAGGTAAAATTGCTAAAATACTAGCAAAAACCAATATCATTTTTTGAGTTGTTTTTTCAAAATCTACATTTAAAAATATCCATAAACAAACAATAGCGCTGAATACATCTAAAATATATGGCTTAAATTCAAAACTGTAATTTATTAAGGTCGGGTTTAAACTAAATAATAAAACTGCAAAAAATGTTGTCCATTTAGATTTAAAAATACTTTTGCAAACAAAATAAAATGCGCCAATTGAAAGAGTTCCAAAAATAAACGGAATTAATCTTAAAACAAAATCACACGCAAAAATATTGTTCTTCACATGAAAAATATCAACTAAAATCTTTGAACATACCAAAAACATTGGCGGTGCAACCTGTAAAAAACGAAGTTTTTCAAAAAGTCCACCATAACTTTTTTCTAAAATATTCCACGCTAAAGCACATTCGTCATGCCACATCGAAGGATTAGAGATTACGCCTTTTAATCTTAAAATAAGACCTGAAAAAATAATAAAACCAAGTAATATCCAATAAATATTTTTCTTAATAACCTCTATCATAATAAAATTAGTATATCATAAAGTTAAAATCTTAAAGAACTGCTATAAATGTATGATTTTTAAAAAGATTATTATTTTATGTATTGTAAAAAAAAAGTTTTTTTGCTATTATATTGATAACTTATATATAAGATTAAATTAAAGAGGATATTATGTCAGAAAATTTTGATTTAGATACTGGTAAAAACATTGTAGATGCTTTAAAAGCTGAAACTGAAAATGAAGAATTAGAAGTTCAAGAAGAAGCATTAGATTTGTCAGATGAAACTCATGAAGTTGAAGATTTAGAACCAGCAGAAGAAGTTTTAGATGACTTTGACGAAGATACAACAGAGTCTAATACTTTTGATTCTACAATGAAACCAAGTAGTGATTTTGAAAACAATATGGCTGATGATGTTATGAATCACGCAGTTGTTGATAAATACGCAAGTGATTTATATAATTTTGAAGTACCAAATAACGTTGCAGTTTTGAAGAAATTAATTGCAAAACTTCCATCAGGTGTTACTCGCCAAACTGGTGCGCAAATTATTAAACAAACTATGGAAGCTTTAGGTATTTCAATGAAAAGTGTTCTTCAGGAAGCTCAACAACTTCAAGAACAATTGAGCAGTTCAACAAAAGAATGTCAAGCTACAATTTCTGAATATAAACGTCAAATTGTAACTCTTGAAGAACAAGCTCAAAGCTACAAAAAACAATACAATAATTTAAACGAATTAGTAAGTTTGTTTATTCAAACAGAAAACTAATTGTTAAAAATTTAAAATATAAAACGGCGGAGCTTTTAATTTTAAAAGCTCCGCCGTTTTATTAAAGAAATGAGGATTAAATGACAATAAAAGGTATAATTTTTGATTTTAACGGGACATTATTTCAAGATTCAAAACTTCATGAAGACGCTTGGCGAGATTATTCTGCGCGATTAAGAGGTACGCCCTTTACTGATGAAGAAATGCATAAATATATGTTTGGTCGTTCAAATGAAGAAATTATAACTTACGCAATTGGAAGAAAACCCACACATGAGGAATGTTTAAAGTGGGCGAACGAAAAAGAAGCGCTTTACAGAGAAATGGTTTTGGCAAAGCCTGAAAATATACATTTGGTTGACGGTGCAGAAGAATTTTTTGATTATATTTGCGCAAAGAAAATTCCACACACTATTGCAACTGGAAGTGAAAAAACAAACGTAGATTTTTTCATAAAAACTTTTCACTTAGATAAATGGTTTGATATTGAAAAAATTGTTTATGATGATTATAAAATTGCTGGAAAGCCAGACCCTGCAATATATTTAAAAGCCTTAGAAATTTTAAAATTAAATCCTGAAGAAGTTTTAGTTTTTGAAGATTCTTATTCTGGAATTATGTCTGCAAATAACGCTAAAATTGGCAGAATTATTGCAATAAACGATGACCCTGAAAATTTTGCTCACAAGGATAAAGTTTATAAAGTAATTAAGAACTTCAAGGAAATTGACAAAAGTATTTTAAATTAATCAAAATTTTTGTCTTGTTCTTTTACGTATTGTTCAAGAACTTCTACCATTAATTTTTCATATTTTTCAGGGTCTTTGTCTGCAAGTTGCTTTAACTCGCCATAAGTGCCGTTATCCTTCAAGAAACCCTCATTAAGCGAAGCCTTTGTGCCGTCTATGAAATGTTTTACAACCTCGTAATCACGAGTTTGTTTCTTCATTACCTGATTTATGCCACCTTTTGTAATTTTTAACAATTGTTGTGCAAGTTCACTATCTGCACCTAAATTTCTGAATACTGCAGAAATAACCATTCTAGGTACAATTTGATTTGTTAGCCATTTACCTTGTTTTAATCGTTCAGAAGCAAGTCCAAGTGAAGTATCAAGAAGAACTCCTTTTCCTTGTTCAATTGCAAAATCTAATATTTCGCTTGATGTATGAATTTCTGGGATTATTGCGTTTAAGCCACCTGATGCAAATTTTTCTGCTGCACTAATTGCAGAACTGCGGATTAATTTTTTTATCGCTTTTGCATTCATATCAACAGAATTGTCGATTTGATTTGTTAATTTATCAGAACCATCAACAACAACTTTGATACCAAATGTTGTTGCAGAATTATATAAGATTTTTGCAAAAGTTGCTTCTGGCGCAACCATACTGGTTAATATCATAGCTGCAGAACGTGTTGCACCTCTTACCGCTGCCGCACCAATTTCTTGCGAACGATTGTATTTATCAACTCTTGCCTGAATGTCGTTTTTGTCCCCGAATGCTAATTTATAAGCCTTATCGTATTCTGTTCTTAAATCTTCTAAGGATTTACCATCGCAGTATTTATTTGCAGTTTCTTTTGATGTTTCCACAAGGTAATTTGCAATAATACCATAGCATTTATATTTACCTTCCATTGTTGCGTTATCAACATCAACTCCACTTGATTTTAGCGAATTATTTAAAATTTCTTTTGAGCCTAATGTATCAATTAAAGCGTTTTCTAAATTTTCAAAAACTGTTTCTTTTGAGATGTTTGTTGTAACCAAAGGGATTGAACCAGTTGGAGCATAAGGATTAAAAGAGGTTTCTTGGTGATTTTTTAATTCCCCGTCAGCTTTGTTATAAACATCTAAGTCTTTTGAAAGTTTTGATTTTGTAATATCAGCCATACATTTAGTAGTAACAGCCATTTCAAATTGTTTTGCTTTCTTGTTATACTTAGAAACATTTGCATTTACATAATCAACTTCAAAAATTTCTTTGAATTTTTCTTTAAATTTATCTTGTTTTATAGAGTCTTTTAATTCGTGCATTTGCGCATCATAAGCATTAATATCAGCTTGAACTAAGTGCGCTCTGTTTTTAGAATTCCATAATCCACTAATTTTATCGGCAACTTTGCCAGCCCAACCATTTGCTGCAAGTTGTCCATTTAAAGAAGTTTGAGCGTTTTCGCCAGTTTGAATAAGTGTGTCAGTTACTTTTCCATATTGTTTTAATCTGTTTGAACTGCCAGTAAAATTAACAGGGCAAGAGCGTTCAAAGCTGTCTGGTTTTTGAACGTAAGAATTGTAACGTAACCCTTGTGGTTGCGCTTTTTGGATATTTTTAACCGATTTAAAATTATTTAAAGGAGTTAAATTAATCACAATATTCCCTAATTTTCACTGACGTGTTTTTATAAAGTAGCGTAAAAATAATAATTGCCATGTTTTTCAGGATTTGTTACAAATAGTTAATAAAAAATTAGAGGTTTATAAATTTATTTATAAGCCTCTAATTTAATCATATAATTTTTTAAATTTAATTTTTTGAAAAATCAACAACTATTTGTTGAACGTTATCTGTTTCATGTTCAAGAACTTTTCCAACTTTTTTAGTATCTGGCAATTTTTGATTTTCTTGTGCTTGAGCTACTTCAATAACAATTTTTTCGAATTCTTCTGGATTTTGTTCCATAAATTGAACAACTTTTTGCGCTTCTGTTGCACCTTCAGCTTTTGCTTGTTCTTTTAGTTCAATTTTTAATGTTTTTATAGTTCCGCTCATGGTTGCACTTTTACCAACGCCTATGGTTTTTACTAAGGCATCATTATTTGTAACCATTTTAACATTACCTAAAGTCGTAGCAATTAAGGCTCTTGCGATAAATGTTTTAATTGATACGTTATTAATTCCGCCAGTAACAACATCTTTGACAGAACCTTCTGTTGCAGCACCAATACCATTTGCTGCGGCTTTAACAATTGTTGTGCCAATTTCAGTAGAAGGTTTTACAACATGTGTAATGCTTTTTGCAACATTACCTCCAGCATAAGTAAATGCAGCGTCAATTGCTCCTGATTTTAAAATGTCTGGCATTGATTTTTTAACATCACCTTTTATTCCATTTGTCGCTTTGTCTGAAACATCAATAGCTACTGATGCCGCACCAGAAATTCCTGCAACAACTAGTGGTGTTGCTGTTCCACCAGATGCGGTAATTGCAATCGTAGAACCTACAACTACAATAGTTTGAACTCCAGATTTAACCGCTGAAGCACCAACTTCTTGCGACATATTGTATTTTGCAACACGTTTTTGAATGTTATTTTTATTGCCAAAAGCTTTTGTGTATGCAGCATCATATTGTTTTTCATAGTATTCAAAAGGTTTACCATTTAATGCCCTTTTTTCGGCATCTTTTGAAGCGTTTACCAATTGTTGTGCAATTTTGCCATAAAATTTGTATTTATCTGCATCACTAAGTTTTGATAAATCAATATTTGATTGTTTTGCAATCTGTTCAACACCTTTTACTCCGCCAACCATTTCTTCAACTTTTCCGCGAAGTCCTTTTAAAAGCATTTCTTTTGGAATTCTTCTTTCCATTGTTCCAGTTGAACCATGTAAAATTTCTACGTGATCTTTGTATAAACCAAAGTTATCATTGAATTGTTTTAAAGGTAAGTCAAACGCACTTTGAACTGCTTTTGCTGTTGTAATTGCTGTTGCTACTTGTTTAACTTTTTTTTCTGTTGTGTTAAATGCTTTAATGTTTTGCTCGTTGTAATTTATTTTGTAAATTTGTTGAAATTTTTGTGGGAAATCTTGAGCAGAAATAGATGCTTTTAATTCAGCAGTTTGTGTACGGTATTTTTTTAAATCATCTTTTACCATGCTTGCAGTATTACCAGTAGCATTCCAAAGATTATTATTCCATAATTTGCTAATACCATCTGCAACATCTCCAGCCCAACCGTCTTTTTTCATTTGAGTATTAAAACTTGCTACGGCTGAATTATAGTTTTTTTGCATTCTAATAACAATACCTTGTCTAAGTCGTTTACTTTGAGCACTAATTGGTTTAAGTTTTAATTTAGGCTCTTTAAGTTTTCCAGCTTGTCTAAGTTCGTGTTTTATTTGTACTTCTTTCTTAGTCGTTTCTAAGTGAGGATACATTACTCTTGTATTATCTGATTTGCAAGTATATCTGTCATTACCAAAAACAGAATTCATTGAAAATCCATTATATTTTGGTAATTGTGAACTAGTCTTTGAGTTTGATTTCGCAGAAGTAGTACCCAAAGCCTTATTCATAATAGAAATTTGTTGAGCTTGTGGTAATTTTTGAAATTTTGCACGTTCTTTTGGTGGAAGCGATGCAATATACGCATTTAATTTTGCTTTATTTACCATAGCAATACCCTTTTTCATTCTCAACTACATTATTAAATACGACAAAAACCATGAATTCTTTAATTTTTCATGGCTTTTGTTAACATTTGTTAATATGTTTTTGAAATTATTATACTTTTGCTGGTTCGCAGTCAAAAATATCAATAAAATCAAAGTTTTTAGTTGAGAAAATCCCTTTGTCTGTAATTTTTAATTCAGGAATTACAGGTAAAGACAAAAATCCCATTGTCATAAATGGGTCATCAACTACACAACCAATTTCTTTTGCCGCTTTGTTCAATTGTTCAGATTTTTCTGTAACATAATCAATGTCTTCATAAGACATTAAGCCTGCAACTGGAAGTGGTAATTTTGCTAAAATTTCACCGTTTTTAATAACCACTTTACCACCTTGTGATTTTACAAGTTCTTTTTGCGCAAGCAACATGTCTTCATCGTTTGTGCCAATAATAATCATATTGTGCGAATCGTGAGCAACGGTTGATGCAATAGCACCTTCTTTAATTCCGAAACCTTTAACAAAGCCTTTACCGATGTTTCCACTTGCTCTATGACGTTCTACAACACAAATTTTTAAAACATCTTCTTCAACATTAGATTTTGCAAGACCGTCTTCAACTTTAACATTTACGACTGTTTCTTTTGTAATTAATTGGTGAGGAATAATTTCAATTGCGCGAACTTTGTTGCCTTGAGCTTTAATTTGGAAACTATCATTTTCTAACCAACCAACGTTCACAGAACCTCTTGTAGAAGGAACGTGAACTTTGTCTAAAGATGCAATTAAATTACCATTTTCAGCAACGACTTCACCATTTTGGAATACCATTAATGGTTTTGTAAAATCTTTCATTGAGTTAAATACATTGAAATCGGCTCTATATC
Organism: uncultured Candidatus Melainabacteria bacterium; assembly: GCA_934699705.1. Lineage (GTDB taxonomy): Bacteria > Cyanobacteriota > Vampirovibrionia > Gastranaerophilales > Gastranaerophilaceae > UBA6984. The sequence goes on along the minus strand of CAKUXD010000017.1, from coordinate 13,739 downwards.
CTGGAGCAATTGCGCCTAAATCTTGGATTTTAAAGTATTCAGCAGTATTCAAACTAGCCATTTGGATAGCTTTAATTGGATTTACGTTATTTTCAACGGCTCTTTGAACCATTCCACCGATATGTACGCGTAAATCTTCAGGGTGTCTGTCGTCAGTTACGAATAAGATTTTGCGGTTATTGTTATGTTGTAAAATTGGCATTAAAGCGTCTAAATCTTTAGCTGCTGTGCCTTCACGAACCATTATAAACATACCTTGTCTTAATTTTTCTAATGCTTGTTGCGGATCTGTACATTCGTGATCAGAAGTTACGCCACTTGCGATGTATGCGCATAAATCTTTTCCTGAAACTTGTGGAGCATGCCCGTCAACACGTTTTTGATATTGCAAAGCCAAATCAATCTTAGCCATAACATCTTTATTTCTCATTAATACTCCTGGGAAGTTCATCATTTCTGCTAAACCTAAAACCCAGTCTTTATCTATTAATAAAGATAAATCATAAGCATTTAATTCAAAACCTGAAGTTTCAAAAGATGTAGCTGGAACGCAAGAAGGAAGCATTGTGTAAACTCTTAAAGGTAAATTTTTAGAGGCTTCTCTCATAAAACTAATACCATGCAGACCAAGTACGTTTGAAATTTCGTGAGGGTCGGTTACGACCGTTGTTGTACCTGCCGGAACGACTGCTTGAGCAAATCTGTGAGGCAACATCATTGAACTTTCAATATGAACGTGTCCATCAATAAATCCTGGAGTTAAAAATGCGCCTTTTAAATCAATTTCTTTTTCGCCCTTGTAACCTTTGTCAACACCTGCAACTCTGCCATTTACAACAGCAACGTCGCTTTCGTAGATTTCTTCTGTCAAAACGTTTACTATTTGTGCGTTTTTTATAACTAAATCAGCTTTCTTTTCACCTAATGCAACTGCAATAAATTCTTCTTGATGCATTTTATTCCTTTCTTAAATCCTAAATTACACTATTTAATTTATTATATTTTATCACAAAATTCGCGTAATTCTTCTAATTTACCTGTATGAATTACGTCTTGAATTTTTTGTTCAATTTTGTCAATTTCTTCTTTTGATAAATTATCCAAATGACCGATTAATTGAATTTTATCAGTTGTATCTGTGTTAATAAAACCTTCATTTTTTTCAACAAAATCAGTATAATTATCTAAAATTTTTGTATTTATTTCACCGAAATCAAAATTTTTACCTGTATAATATTTTGTATCTTTTTTGAATTTATCAACGAAGGTTAAAATATCGTTTACTTCTGCCAAAGAAAGATTTTTATCATACTTTTGCCCAATAAACGGATTATTTTCAATTTTTTCGTTGCCTAACGATTTCAAATATGTACCCCAAAGCATGCAACCCATATAAAAACCTGTGTATTTGTTTAATAAAGCCACAATTTTGTTATAAGACATTGCAAATTGAGTTTTCTTTTGGTTGAAATTTTTAATTGAATTTAGTGAACCATAAACGTATTCAATATTTGCATAAAAACTAACTAAACAGTTTGAAAACCCAGGGTCAAAAAGCGCTTTTGTCATATAATTCTCCTTTTTGAAAATTATAACATAGATATGTTATAATTAACTAATATACCAATTAGCATTGTTTTACAAACTATTATTTTATTTGTTAAAATATTATCAAGAAATAAAACAAAAAAAGATTGGATAATAATTTTTGCTAATGTATTTTTAATCTTTGCTTTTAGTGGATTAGCGATTTTAGCTTTTTTATTAACACTTAATCCTTTAATTTAAGTTTTTGTTTTCACATTTTTCAGTATCAATGCAAAAATCATTATTTATCTGTGTTTTAACGGAAGGTAAATAATTTGTTGATAAAATCCAAAGAACTAATAATAATCCCATTAATAGTTTATATTTTGATTTTATTTTAATAAATGACAAAGTCCAGGTTAGTATTATTGTGAATATTGAAATAACTGTATAGGCTAAAATTTGCAAATCTATATTAGCTGATATTTTGGCGCCTACAAATGCAATATAAAGAATATCAAGAATGAATAATGTTATTGATATGCAAAAAAGCCATTTTATTACGTTTTTTATTAACATGCTTATATTGTATAATAAAATTATACTAATAATTTCAATTTATGTTAAAATTTAGAAGTTATGATAAAAGCAATATTTTTCGATGTTGACGGTACATTAATAAGTTTTACAACTCATAAAATGCCTGAAAGTACAAAAAAAGCACTTTTTACGCTTAAAGAAAAAGGTATTAAACTTTTTGTTGCAACTGGGCGTCCAAAAATTGACATAGAAAAAGTTCAAGAACTTGTTGAATTTCCTTTTGACGGTTATATCTCAACTAACGGTCAATTCTGTTATGATGACAAAAAACAAGAAATTTATAAAAAGTTTATTGATAAAGAGAGTGTAAAAACTATTTTAAACTTTTTAAAAAAACGTGATTTGGCATGTCATGTAATTACAGAAAACGAGGTTTTTGTTACAAAATACAATGATAAAGTTTATGATTTGTTCAAACTCGTAGGTTACGAAGAAAATTTACTGGCAAAACCTGAAGAATACTGTTTTGATAAAGAAGTTTTTCAACTTTGTCCATACATTTCTGAAGAAGAAGAAATCGAATTAATGAAACACGTTGAAAATTGCGAAAATTTCCGCTGGTGCGATTTATTTGTAGATGTCATTCCGAAAAATGGCGGAAAAGCAATTGGTATAAAGAAAATTTGCGATTATTATTCCATAAAACCAGAAGAAACAATGGCTTTCGGCGATGGTGGTAACGATATTGATATGCTCAAATTTGTTCAAATCGGTGTTGCTATGGGTAATGCCGGCGATAATGTAAAAGAAAAAGCTGATTATGTAACTTCTCACGTAGATGAAGACGGAATTTTTAACGCGTTAAATTACTTTAATCTTTTATCATAATTTTGTTTAGGTTAGAATAATAATATGGCGAAAAAGATTTTACTTATTTATCCTCAATCACCTATTCTGAACAGGGAAGATCGTTGTCAACAACCGACAAAGGACTTGCTTGTAATTCCACCTCTACCTCCGACGGATTTATTGTATCTTGCGTCAATCGCAGAACAGGCTGGTTTAGAGGCTTATGTTAGAGATTATAGCTTAGGTGGGGATTTTGAACAGGATTTGAATGATATTCAACCAGATTATTTACTTGCAAATATTGCAACTCCAACTTTAGAAAACGATATAAATTGTTTTAAAATCGCAAAAAAGATTTTACCAAAAGTTATTAATATTGCAAAGGGTGCTGTATTTTTAACTTATAATTCAGAAATAATGCTCAAAAACAAAGAAATCAATTACATTATTTCAGGTGAAGCAGAAGAAACTTTGAAAGAATTATTAGAAGGGGAAAAAAAGCCAAAAGATATTTTAGGTTTATGGTATAAAGAAGGATTTGTCGCGAAGTTTTCTGGCGTACGCCCATTTATTGAAAATTTAGACACACTTCCCTTCCCAGCGCGTCATTTAATTGATAATTCTGTTTATCGCAGACCAGATAACAACAAAGTTCAAGCGGTTATCAAAGTTTCAAGAGGGTGTCCGCATCATTGTTTTTTCTGTTTGGCAACTCCGACATCTGGCAGAAAAGTTCGTATGCGTTCGCCTGAAAATATTATTGCAGAAATTCGTGAATGTATTAATAAATATAATATACGTAATTTTATTTTCTGGTCTGATATTTTTAATCAAGACAGAGAATGGACAGTTAATTTATGTGAAAAAATTATTAAAAGTGGGTTAAAATTCACATGGTCTGCAAACACAAGAGCTGATACTGCTGATTTAAAAATGGCAAAACTTATGCACAAGGCTGGTTGTAGGCTTGTTAGCCTTGGTGTCGAAAGTGGTTCGCAATTTATTCTTGATAAAATTGGCAAAAATATTACGCTTGATGAAATTCGAGATACTGTTGATGCGTTTAAAAAAGCTAAAATCAAAATTTATAATTATTTTGTGCTTGGTTTACCTTGGGACGATGAGGCTACAATGAGTGAAACTATTGATTTTGCGATTGAATTAGATAGTGATTTTGTAAGTTTTTATACAGCAACTCCACTTCCTGGAACTCGTTTTTATAATTTTATTAAAAATGAATTGCATGAAGAAGTTGAAAGTTATGAAAATGCTTATTATGAACCTTGTGTAAATACATATTCATTATCAAAAGAACAAGTTATGGAATTTCATAAAAATGCCGTAAAAGCCTTCTATTTAAGACCTTTGTATATCTTAAAAATGCTTTTAAAAATTCGTTCGCCTTATGAAATTAAAAGCTACTTCCTAGCTGGCATGAAAATTCTTTTGAATAAATAATTATTTTATAATTTTAAACTTTATCAAAACAAAAGTTATAAAATCACATATTGCCAAAGTAAATAGGATTAACAATATAATCCACATAGCGATTATCGCTGATTTATAAAGCAACATATTTCCTGAACTTTCAGCATATCTTGCAGTATATTTTAATGTGTTTTTTACAAAAGGAAACCAGAGAGCTAAAATAAATGTTAGTATAACCATTTTGTCCACATGTGGTTTTACAATTTTATCCATAATAGGTTTTAAAAATTTATTTTTGTATTTTGTTTTTAACTTGTAATACTTTGTTGACATTTTTGTCGCTTGATAAAGATTTTCTTTATATAAATTAAAGTCAGGATTTAATTCTATGGCTTTAATAAAATATTTTTTAGCACTTTCAGGTTCGCCATTTTGTAACAAAAAAGTTCCGTAATTGTTTAGTGTTGTTTCATCTTCACTATCAAGTTTAAGTGCTATTTGATATTCTTCGTTTGCTTCTTGAGTTTTTTCTAAACCGCATAGGATATCTGCGTAAAGCCTATGATAATCCACTGTCTTGTGATACTGAGTAACTAAACTTTTTGCAATTGGTTCTGCTTGTTCATAATCTCGTTCTTTATGTGTTAAAAAATCAGCCCAATAATATTTTGCAATTGGATTTTCAGGATTAATTTCAATAGATTTTTTATAACAATCTTCCGTCTTCTTTAATTTACCCAACATTTCATAACAAAAGCCTAATTCGGCATAAGCCAAACCCGTATAAATATCATTTACTTCAATTGCTTTTTCAAAATACGGAATCGCCTTTTTATATTTAAGATTTTCTCTGTAATTACAACCTATCATAATATAGGCATAATCACATTCTGGATAAAGATTAACAATATCAAAAAACTTATTAAGGCTTTCTTCTCCTGTTGAATTAAGAGCATCTTCAATTAATTCATCACATTTTTCGTTATAAATAATTTCTTGAGTTTGTTCAATATTTTCAGTATCAGCCATAAATTATTTCTTTCTAGGCTTTTTATTTTTTGGAGCATTTTTCTTACTAAACTGCTGAGGAGCTTGCGAATAAGAGGTTTGAATACGTTTTACGCTGATTACGTCAGGTAAGGATTGCAAACTTGTAATAACTTTTCTCAAAGTGTTAATGTTATCAAGCTCAATACCAAGTTCTACAATACCGATATTATTTTGTTTTGATTTTACATTTGCATAATTGATGTTTGTATTATTATCAGAAACAGCGCCAATAATATCTTTTAACATACCTTGCTTGTCTTGAGTTTCAACCCTAATAGTAGTGCTATAACTTTTACCGGAAGGGTTATTTGCCCATTGAATATCAATTAATCTTTCAGGTTCAACATCTTCAAGTGTTTTGCAGTCTAACCTGTGAATTGAAACACCTTTAGAACGCGTAACTACGCCCACAATTGGCTCTCCTGGAATTGGAGAACAACATCTTGCAAATGAATATAATAAACCATCTAAACCTAAAACATCTTTTGTAGAAGGTTTTTTCTTTGAGCTTTGATAAGTTTTTTCAGGGGCTCTAACAGTATCTTCTGCTGGTTTTTTGAGTTTGTTGATAATTTTATTTACAGTCGTTTCGCCATAACCTAAAGCTGCAAACAAATCTTCCATTGATTGGTAATTCATGTGTTTTGCAACAGTTTCAAATTCACCATTTTTAACGTATTCATCAAAAACAGCCTTTGTAAGTTCATGTTCAAGATTATTTTTACCAAGTTCAACATGGTCCTCACGTTTGTTTTTCTTGAACCATTGACGAATTTTTTGTCCTGCTTGTTTTGTAACTACAAAATTTAACCAATCAAGACGCGGTGCCGGTTGTTTTGAGGTTAAAATTTCAACAATATCACCGTTTTTCAACTTTGTATCAAGTGGTACGATACGCCCATTAACTAACGCCCCAACTGTTTTATGACCTACATCAGAGTGAATACGATATGCAAAGTCAACTGGAGTCGCTTTTTTAGGTAAGTCAAAAACATCACCATTTGGAGTGAATGCAAATACCTGATCTGAAAAAATGTCCAGTTTTACTGAATTTACATAGTCTTCAGCGTCTGTCATATCTTGATTGTACTCAACCATTTTTCTCATCCAAGAGAATTGCATATCAGCTGTGTTATCAGCTTTTTGTGAACCTTTTTCTTTATATCTCCAATGCGCTGCAACCCCATATTCTGCAACTTCGTGCATTTTATGTGTTCTGATTTGAACTTCTAAAGGTCGCATCTTTGGGCCGATTACAGAAGTATGTAAAGATTGATATAAATTGCCTTTTGGCATAGCAATATAATCTTTAAAACGCCCTGGAATTGGTTTAAATTGAGAGTGAATTAAACCCAAAACCTCGTAACATTCGCGCTCTGTGTCAACAATTACACGTACTGCAGTAATGTCATATAAATCGTGGAAAGAAATATTTAAACGTTTCATTTTACTGTAAATACTGTAATAGTGCTTTGCTCGACCAGTAATTTGAGCGTTAATACCGTTTGCTTTCACATCGGTTGCTATTTTATCCATTAAAACTTTTACTGTTGCTTCTCTTTCAGCTTTTGTTTGTGCAACTAGTTGAACAATTTCGTAATATTGGTCTGGGTGTAAATATCTTAATGATAAATCTTCAAGCTCTGCCTTGATTTTACCAATCCCTAAGCGGTTTGCAAGTGGTGCAAAAATATCAAGTGTTTCTTGCGCAATTCGTTTTTGCTTTTCTTGTCGCATAAAGTTTAAAGTTCGCATATTATGCAATCTGTCAGCAAGTTTTAAGAAAATAATTCTGATATCGCTCGCCATTGCAATAAACATTTTACGAAAGTTTTCTGCTTGACGTTCTTCTTTTGAATTAAAATGATATTTGCCAAGTTTTGTAACACCTTGAACAATTGTTAGAACATCATCACCAAACTCTTGTTTAATAACCTCAGGCGTAGTGTCTGTGTCTTCCAAAATGTCATGCAAAAAAGCCGCAATAACCGTATGGGTATCTGCTTTTAAATTGATAAGAATTTTTGCAACTTCCACAGGGTGAATTATATAAGGTTCTTCAGAAACTCTAAATTGCCCTTCGTGTTTTTCTCTTGCAAACAAAAATGCTTTTTTTATCGCGTCCTTATCTTCTTGTGAACGCTCTGTAATCATTTGATTTATTTCATCAAATAAACTTAGTGTATCAATATCGCTCATGGTATAATTATTTTACTAGTTTTTTAACTTTTTTACAAGAGGTTAATTTTTATGAGTGAAAATTCTTTAATAATAAAGCTAAAAATTTCGCCAAACGCAAGTAAAAATGAGATTATTAATAAAGATGGCGAAATTAAGGTTAAAGTTACCGCTCAGCCGATTGAAAATAAAGCAAATAAGGCTTTGATTGAATTTTTATCAAAAAGCTTAAAAATTGCAAAATCGAATATTGAAATCGTTAAAGGCGAAACTTCAAAAGAGAAAACTCTGCTTTTTAAAAATATTTCCTCTGATAAGATGGTAGAAATTAAACGCCTTTTGACGTAAAATAAATTTAATATAATTTTGTAAGGATATTATATGCAAAAAAGATGGTACGATATAGACCCGACAGTGAGTTTAGCGGTGAGTTTGATGAAAAGTGCAAATGAACAAACTCAACTTCAATGTGCAGAATATATCATTACAAAATCTAAAAATTTTGGAGTAAAAAACAAAGAAAATGTTTTAAATGACGCGTTTAGCTATATCCTAAGACGCTGGTATGATAAGGATAAACGTATTCAAGAGGCTTTTGATTATTTAAAATCTGCACCTGCGGATTTGCAAAAAGAAATTGCATTAGAACTAATTGACGCATTACAGGCTATTTAACGATTTTCAATAGTTAAATTAATAAATTCAATATCGTCGTAGTCGATGTAAGCAGTTTGCATCATATTTCGACCTGTTTTAATTGTAATTTCGTTGTTTTGTCTGGGTTTAATAAGACTTTTTGGTAGTTTAATCCTTTGTCCGTCGCCATTTAATTGTATTTCAGCAATTTTTTGTCCGTTAAAAAACACTTCTGGCGGACTTGCATAAGCGATTGAAATTTTATTTTGTCCCATTGATTGAGCCATTTTTGTGTCAATACCAATAATAGAGCCGATTACAAGATAAGTATTATCACCTGCATAATCAATTTTGAAAGTTTTTGTGTAAAAAGGACCGTTAGATTTTGCTTTAAATTCGCCTGCATTTGCAGAAAAATCAGAATAGTTGTTATCACCTAAATGAAACCAATCTTTGTCAATAATTATATCTAAAGGGTTTGTTTTTTCAATTCCGACTGTTATGGGGCGCGATGCAATTTTTTCATTCAAGGTTAATGAAAATGGCTTATATCCTTCCTTTTCAACTGATAAAATAGTAGAATCATTAATATCTGCGTTTAGGTCAAAAGTTCCGTTTGCGCTGGTTTGAGTTTGATAATTTTTTTGCGGAAGCGTAACAGTTGCACCACTTACAGGCATGTTGGTTTCTACATCAACAATTCTGTGAGTACCGTATTCGCCCTCTTTTGATACGTTACCTTGAAAAGTTGCAGAATTTGCTGATAAATTAAAAAAACAAATTGTAAAAATTAAAATAAAGATTTTTTTCATGATAAATTTCCCTCAGCAACAATTTAAAACTTTTTTTAAGGTAAAAAAAGCGATTATTGGCTGAACTGCGGGGTTATTATAAAAAATAAAAAAATAAGATTTGAAATTTAATATTTTTTTGTTATTATAATCTTACGAAATATCTTAAATTTTTAAGTTTGAGATGTTAATGCCGATGTGATGTAAGGCGACCTGAGAGGCTCCACGAAGTGGAAAGCGAAGGGAAGCCAGTCAGATTAAACCAATTCAATCACATCTGCAAAAAAATTGACAACTGAATAATATAAACTTATGCCGATGTGATGGAATTGGTAGACGTGCTAGACTCAAAATCTTGTGAGGGCAACCTCGTGCCGGTTCGACCCCGGCCATCGGCAAATTAATTAAAAAGACTTCTTTTAAAGAAGTCTTTTTTGGATATTGATAATGGTTATTTAAAACTATTTTCAACTACGATGTAAAAGAGGTATATATCAATGAAAGAAAGAATTGCTTGGATATTATCAATTATAATAGTTTTTTTATTGTTATTTTTGTCTGTACATTATGATATTGAAGTAATAGCAGAAGAACATCCAATAATTGTTTTAACAGTTTTAGGTTTAGTAGTTTTTGCAATGATTGTGGCTCAAATTAAAAATAGGATTAAAGAATATAAAGTAAACCCAAAAGAAACAATAAAAAGTATTAAAAGAAATTTGATAGGCGCATTAATTATTTTTTTAGGTTTTGTTTTGTTTTTTGTTGTGCCTTTAATATTTTTGTTATAGATAAAAGCTTGATATTTATAAGCCAAAATTATATTAAGAGATGTAATAATTTTTTATGTTTTGGTAGTAGTCCTAAAACTCAATAAAATTGACAAAATTGTATTTAATTTTTTCTAATTTTGCTCAAAAAATTTTAAATTTTTAATTTTTTATATATTTTTTATTGTAATTGTTTTTATGACTATGATATTATTTTCTAGTCTTTAATTTTTAAGTGCAGATTTATTTTTTGTTTTGTATTTCAAATTTTAGACATAATGTATATCACGTAATTTATAAGGAGGTTTTATGAAATGAACGATTTACCAGTAAAACACAAACTATCAAGCAAAGTGATTGCTTACATTTCAATTTCAATAGCAGTAATCCTTTACGGAACATCACTAACTGCAACAAAAATTTGTCTTAATGAATATTCGACTCTATCACTTATGGCATTAAGAATGAGTCTTTCAACCATTTTATTCATTCCGTTTTTTTTAACGATTTATAGAAAAGTTAAAATAGATAAAAGCGATTTAAAATTTATCTTTTTAATGGTCTTATGTGAACCTTGTTTATATTTTATTTTTGAAACAAATGCGTTAAAATTTACGTCTTCTGGGCAAGCGGGAGTTCTGAGTTCATTAGAACCTGTTTTGATTATATTTTTTGCAAGAATGATTTTGAAAGAACGATTTCCAAAATTAGCATACATTGGTTTAGGAATAGCAATATTTGGCTCAATTTTACTAAGCCTTGCGTCAGATGTTACTGAGCTTGCGCCAAGACCTGTTCTTGGTAATGCGTTACAACTCGGTGCTGAAATCTTAACCTGTGTTAGCGTTGTTACAACAAAATATTTAATGGACAAATATCCTCCATTCTATCTTGCAGGAATTGCTGTTTTTGGTGGTGCAATATTCTTTAGTGGAATGTGTTTTGTTACTGGTGAACCTATTCATCTTATAACATCATCTTCAAGCATATATATAGTTGGATATTTAGGTGTTTTAACAGTAGTTGCTTATGCACTATATAATTCATCAATGAAAATTCTTTCTGCAAGTAAGGTTTCACCTTTCTTGTTTTTACTTCCAATATCAGCTTTATTCTTCGGCTGGTTTTTCCTTGGCGAAACATCAAATATATTACAAATGATTTCTTGTTTTGTAATCTTCTTTGGTATTTATTTAAGCCAAACTTTCAGCAAATATGTTGAAAGAAAAGAGCAAGATAAAATTGCTCTCAATAAACTCCAGTTTGTAAAAGTGGAAGTAGAAGAATAAATTTAGCATATTTGAAAAATAGGAATGGAAAATTTTTAATTTTCATTCCTATTTTTATTTGTTTTTTGTAAACATATCAAATTAAAGAAAACGACGTATCATTTTTAAGAAATTAAACTCACGAAATAAATAAAAAAATCACGATTTATGTAAAATTTTGTTACATTTTCCCCTTTGGTACAATTTTCAAGTTATTATAAAATATGTAATATATCTTTAGAGATGTTTCATATTATTAAAAATTTAAAGGCAAATTTATAGATGTACAATTTTTTTAGAACTTCGTTATTGTTAATAAGTGCAAGTTTTTTGTTTTTTGCTCTAATTTCACCAGTGCTTTTAGAAAATGTAACTATTCATTTTAAAGACGCGTTAATCATTGTAGTATATGTTATTTTGAGTAATTTTGCGATTAGATTAATTAGTATTTTTGAAACAAAAAAACTTGAAGAGAAGGTTATATTACAATATTCTCAAATGCAAGTAATTTTGGATAACTCGCCATTATTTATTTGTTTAAAGGATTTAGACGGGAAAATTCTTTTAGCAAACAAGGCATATTGCGAATTAGTAAACATGAAACTTAACGATATTATTGGCAAAAAGAGTTACGAATTATATAAAGAAGCTGATATTCTTGAAAAAGAAGATCTTGATGTTATTAAATCAAAAACTACTTTAAGTATTGATAAATATGTAGATTCTGTAACTGGAAAATTCACGTGGTACAGAACTATTAAAGTCCCAATTTTTGACAAATTCGATAATGTAGTGAGATTAGCGGTTATTTTTAGAAATATTGACAATGAAAAAGAACTTGAATTAAGGAAAGAAACATTTGTTGCAACTCTTACGCATGACTTAAAAACTCCGACTATTGCTCAAATTAAAATTCTTGATTTGTTATTGCAGGATACTTTTGGACCACTTAACAATGAACAAAAAGAAATGATAGAGCAAATAAAAAATTCTTGTAAATACATGTACGATTTGATTTTCACTATTCTTGATACATATATGATAGATAATGGTCAAATAAAAGTTAAGTTTGAAAAATTTGATGTTGTAGATGTTACAACCAAAACAATAAATGAACTTGCTAACTTAGCGCAAGAAAAATCGCAAAGATTGAATTTAATCAACAAACTTGAAGACCCAAGGATTTTTGCGGATAAATCACAAATCAAACGTGTTATTGTAAATTTAATTTCAAACGCAATTTCTTACGCTTTTAAAGATACAGATATTAATGTTATAATTTCAGAGAACGAAGATAATTTTGAATGTTGTGTTCAAAATAAGGCATATCCAATCAAACAAGAAATGTTAGAGAATATGTTTGTAAAATTTAAACGGTCAGAAAATGCAAAATTTCAAAAAACAAGAAATGGTTTAGGTTTGTATTTGTCAAAAGAAATTATTTCTGCTCACAGTGGTGAAATTTACGCAACAAGCGATGAAGACGGAATTTGCACAATTTGTTTTTCAATTCCAAAAAATAACGTTAAACAAGTTTAGTAAACTAAGCCTGTCCAATCGTATTCAAATGGAACTAAAACTTTACCATTTTTGTTGATAAATCCCCATTTGTTGTTTAACATTGCGGCAGCGACGCCTTCGTAAAATTGACTTAGTGCTTGATATTTAGGTTCAATTACAAATTTGCCTTTTGTATTTATAAATCCGCATTTATCTGCGCTTACGCAAACCATTGCAAGCCCGTTTTCAAAATTGTTTGCAATATAGTATTCTTTGTTAAAAACTTGTTTGCCTTTTTTATTTAAGAAAATCCAACCGACAGGATTTTTTTGTGCGATGTAAAATCCTTCGTGAACGGTGTCTATTCCATAATATTTAAAAGGAATTATTTCTTTGCCTTTTTTATTTATAATTCCGCATTCTCCACCGCCAGAATTTTTTATTTTTTTGCAAGCTGAAAACTGATTGTTTTCATATTCGTTTATCATTGCGTATTCAAATGGTATGATAGTTCTACCTTTTTTGTTTATAACGCCCCATTTGTCCATTGATACACTAACTGGTGCTAAACCTTTGTGAAAATCTTTGATGTCATCATATTTGTAATCAATTACGACTTTACCTTTTTGGTCAATAAATCCCCATTTGCTGTTATTTATTACGCCAGCATATCCTTCAGAAAAAGATTTGCCTGCTAAATCAGAAAACGGAATAACTTCTTTACCGCGTTTATTTATGTAGCCTGAATTTATGTCTTTTGTCGCAAATGCAAGTCCGTCAGCAAAATAAAAAATCATGTCATATTCAAAAGGAACTACGGTTTTATTTTTTTTGTTAATAACTCCGCATTTTGAATTTTTACAAACAATTGCTAAACCGTTTTCGAAGGTTGTTGAATAGTCGTATTCAAATGGTATAACGAGTTTGTTTCTAAGATTTATGTAACCCCATTTGTTGTCCTTGCAAACATTTATTAATGTCTTATTGTTAAAGCAAATTGCAAGAATAATAATGAATACTAGTAAAATTGCCAATATAATTGCTATTAATTTCTGTTTATTCATAAATTTAATTTTAGCATAAAAAAGCCTCTCGGGTGAGAGGTTAAATTTTGAATAAATAATTGAGAGAGAGAGTATTAATAAATTAAATAAATTTTCCTTACCTTTTCCTAAAATCTTCATTCACATCGGAATGAATTG
>CAKUXD010000016.1 GCA_934699705.1 uncultured Candidatus Melainabacteria bacterium | reverse complement strand
GTCGGGATGACACGGTTCGAACGTGCGACCCCTTCGTCCCAAGCGAAGTGCGCTACCAGCTGCGCTACATCCCGTCGGCCATCGTTAATCGCTGCTCTCGGAGTCTTTGCTATACCCCGTCGGCATTTCCTTGATTAAATTCTATAATAAAGAAATTTTTTCGTCAAGTCTTATTCTTTTATTACTTTATTTTCTTCATAATCTGTTAAATATCTCTGATGTGAAATTTTATTTTAATTCAATTTATGTTTGCGATAAAATGGTTTAATAATGAAAAAGCATTTTTTTTGTATAGCTCTTTTATTTATTTTTTGTTCTTCTTTTGCTAATGCAGAAGAAGCTGTTTATCTTGCAATACAAGATGTTGAACCGACTTTGGAAACAAAAATAAAAGAAGAATTATCTGTTTTACCTACTCAAGAAGAAATTGAAGAAGAAAAATCTGATACAATTAATGAAGATGTTATTTTAGAACAAGAAGTGCAAAAAGAAAAACACGAAAATTTAAAAGCAGAAATTGATTATGATATTATAAATTACACAACTCCGCTATTTTCTGATTATAAAACTTTTCATTTTGACAAAGGTATTGTAGAAACTTTACAACCTTATTTTGCGTATCAGGGAGATTTGAATTTTTTATTTACTCAATCAAAATATCATACAACCTTCACAGAACCAATTCTTGATGTTGCTTTTGCAGGTAAATTTAGAGAAGTTCCCGTTGAATATAAGTTTTTGTTTAATGTGATGCCAAGAGATGGGTATAATTTTTTTCAAACTTTTATCCAAGATGATTTTATAACTTTTAAAAATATTCCAAATCACAGACTTACTATTGGTAGCTTTAGAACTCCAATTGGAGTTGAGGGTGGAACAAGTGGTTATACTTTACCGTTTTTAACTCGTGCGCAAATTTCACGAAATTTTGGTTCTGTTCGTGGCGTTGGTGTTAAGGTTTTAGGTGATTATGATTTAGTGCAATATAACTTAGGAGTAACAAGTTCTGATAGAAATTTTAAAAATTTTCTTCCTGGGGCAGAGTTTAATGGTTGGGTTAATTTGAAACCGTTAGGTAAAACTAAAGGAAAATATGGCGAATTAAAAATAGGTGGTGGCTTAAATGCTGGTCATAGAGAGTTTGATTATTCTGTTGTAGGTGCTTATTTAAGTTATAAGTACAAGAAAATGGCTATTAAAAGTGAATATGCAATTGCAAATGGCTCAAATGGGCTTGTTGGTTTGAGTGAAAATAAGGCAGATGGTTTTTATACAACTTTGTCTTACAATATTACAAAAAAACTTCAGGTTTTAGCAAGATATGATTACTTTAATGCTAATAAAAATGCCTCAAATTGTACAAGCTCTGAATATACTGCGGGTTTAAATTACTACGTAAAAGGTAGCGCTTTGAAATTTATGTTAAATTATGTGTTTAGGCAATCTGATTATGCAGAAAATTCTAATCGCATTATGTTAGGTACTCAAATTATTCTCTAAAACATGAAAATGCATGTAAATACTGTATTAGGCATGTTTACAAAACTTAATATTTGTTTTAAAAAAGGCAATTTTTTATAAAAAAAATACTTTTTATAGATACGAGAGATTATCAGAGAGAAAATAATGACACCTATTAATTTTGGACAACAATTTAATACAACATTATTTACAATGAATCTATTGAATAGTATTCGTCCTACTTCTGATTTCTACTCAATGGGCTTTGGTTCAACTAGCATTTTTGGTGATGCTTTTGGTGCTAACTTTGGTATGATGTCAAATCCTTTTGCTATGGCTTCAATGTCTATGTCATCTATGCCAATGATGTCTATGCCAATGTTTCAAATGCCTGCATTCAATTTTAATTTTTCTTCTCAAATGCCATCTTACAACTTTGGTTCATTTGGTACAAACGTAAGAGCTAACTTAAACTACAACTGCAGAACTTCTCAAGCAACAAACGCTTTAAGATTAGCTCAATCTCAATTAGGCGTTAGAGAAAATGGTAACTCAAACAACAGCGCAGAAGTTAACAAATATAGATTTGGTAGAGCAGATGGTACTCCATGGTGCGCAAGTTTCGTTTCTTGGTGCTATGGTGCTGGTCAAAACGGTAACAATAAAAAGACTTTCGGTTATGACGCAAGCTCTCAAAACATCAGAAGAAAAGCTGAAAAAGCTGGTTACTATGCAACAACAAAATCTGGTTATGCTCCAAAACCTGGTGATTTAGCTATTTGGAAATACAACGAAGCATCTGGTCATGTTGGTATCGTTTCTAAAGTTAATTCTGATGGTACTTTTGAAGTTATCGAAGGTAATAGCTCAAATAAAGTTCAAAAAACAACAAGAACAATGGCTTCAGCTAACTTACACGGTTTCGTAAGAATGGACGAATGGTTAGCAGCATAATATAAAGTGTGTAAAGGAAAAGGAAATAGTGAAAAGTGTGTGGGGTTGATAAAATCAACCCCTTTTTATTGAAAAAAATATTATCCAAAAGTAAAGCCTCACAGCTTTCTGCGAGGCGATTGAATTAGTGTACATGCATGTTATATCCATGCTTACGGGCATGGCAACCATGTTTATATATCTTAATAATTACGTTTTTCGTTAAATTATTTTGTGCTTTTAATTTAAAATTTATATATAAAAGTAAGGTAGTAAAAATGGCAGATTTAAAAAATAAATTTGATTTTTTTATAAGACAAAAAACAAAATTTACCAGAAAAAATTATTCTCCAAGACCACAGAAGGTATCAGATTTAATTCCAAATAATCAGTATGATTTAACTATTTTAAAAAGTGATATTACCCGTCAAAATTGTATTGAAAATTTATATATTTTAGATATTCTTGATAAGTATTTTAGAATTTATCCAATGCAAGATTTGAAGGTTCTTGATATTGGTTCAAAAAACTGGAATTATGCAAAGGGAGAATATATTTTTTTTAAATATAACTGTCATCATTTAGAACTTACAGGTGTAGAACTTGATGCGCACAGGTTATGTTGGAATTTGTACAGTAGAAAAGAAATTGCGCGTTATAATATAAAATATTTGCCTTTTACAAAATATGTTGATGAGGATTTTATGAAGTTGAATGGCAAATTTGATTATATAACGTGGTTTTTACCTTTTTTGGGCGAGTTTCAACATAAAGCATGGGGGCTTCCTATGGAATTTTTTAATCCGAAAGCGATGTTGGCTCATGCAAAAGAATGTTTGAACGATGGGGGAGCTATGTTTGTTGTAAATCAAGGTGAATCAGAGTTTTGGTTACAAAAACAATTGTGTGAAGATTTAGGGCTTGAATATCAAGAAATTGGTTTAATCGGGAGTAAATTTTCACCATATAAACTTCCAAGATATGCTTTAATCGTTTATTAGTGTGTTATACTTATAAAAAAGGTGTATTATGCATAAATTTATTTCAATATTAATTGTAATATTATTAATTTCGACAGGATCAGCTTTCGGAGCAAAATATAAGGTTAACACTTCTGGTTCTGTTAAATCAAAAGGTAAGATTGTTTCGCCATCAGTAAAGCCTTCAAACCCTTATAACGTCTATACAACAGGAAATTATGTTGCCTCTAAACAGGTTATGACGGCGCAGGTTCAAACGATTGAACTTGTGATGGACTATTCTGGCAGTATGGCAAATTGTATTACTGAGGCTAAAAAGGCGATGCGTTCTATTATTGCGCAAGTTCCATCTTCTGTAAATATTGGATTTAGAGTATTTGGACATAATTATAAAGGTTTTAATCCAAATAATAAATCAACAATAGCGCCTATAAAGAAAATTGTTAAGAAAAAAGGCAAATATCAGGTTACGACTGAGGACAACAGTTGCGTTGGTTCTACTACTGGCAGATGCTCTGCTACTGAACAGGTTGCACCAATTGCAAGAGCAAATGCAAATTCAATCCTTGCTGGCATGAACTCGGTTAGGATTGGTGGCGCAACACCACTTGTTTACGCCTTGGATAGAGCTGTAAATCAAGATTTTTTAGGACTTGATACTTCATATCTTAAAAAAATAGTTTTGATTACTGACGGTGGTGAAAATTGCGGAGGAGATCCTTGTGCTTTTGCAGAACAATTAATGAGAAGAAGAACTGATATTCAGATTGATGTAGTGCTTGTTTATGGTGGTTCTTTTAGTGGATTGTCTTGTCTTGCAAATAAGACTGGTGGAAAAGTCTATAAAGTTAACGATTTATCTAATTTTTCATCTGTGTTGACACAATCGGTTACTGCGCCTGCAACACAAAAACCACAACAACAAAAGCAACAGTATGAATTTTATAACGATTAGTTTAGTGCTACTTCAAAACTTCCGCCGTAGATTTTGACGCTAAGTCTTAAAGTTTCACCTTTATAGCTTTGTGGTGGAGCTGAAACATAAGGAGTTTGCATAACTGCGTTATATACAACGTCATTAAGGCTTGTATTTTCTGATTGTACTGCAAAATTTCTATTTATTAGCTGACCATTATTTGCGATTTTAAACGTAACAACGCAACTTCCATCTCCGACAACTTTTGCAAAATCTATTTTTGAGCCGATATTATTTTGTAATTTTATTTTGTAATTTAAAAGTTCTTGTTTGTTAACCGCTGGTGTTACTTTTGTTGTCTGAGTTGATTTTTGAATGTTTTTAGGCTTATTTGGTGCTGTTTTTTGAACTTTTTGTTCTTGTTTATTGTTTACGGATTTTTTTTTTGCTTCAGTTTGTGTTGTTGTTTTTGCAGAAGTTTGGATTTCTTGAGTTTTTGGTTCAGTTTTTTTGTTTTTTGTTTCAATTTTAGGCAAATCGTTGTTCCATAAAGCGTTAAGTGAAGGAATTTCAACTGAATCAACTGTTTCTGTTATGTTAGAAGGGTTTTGTTCTTCTGCTGATGGATTGCCGATGATAAAAATTATAAGTAATGATAAAATTATACAAATTGTGAAGAAAATCCAAGCAAGTGGTGAAATTTCGCTCGGTTGTTTTTGTAGTTTTGTTGTTGAAATTTCGTTTACTATTTCTTTTTCAGGTTTTTTATTTTCTTGAAGAATTTTAACTGAGTTTTTTTCAAGATTTTCTTCTTGTGTTTGTTCTTCAATAATTATTTCATCAAAGCTATCATTACCGCAATCGCAGTAATCAGGTTTTATTTCATATTCTGCTTGACATTCTTTACATCTAAACATTTTATCCTCACTTTTTAATTTTTTCTGTGTCATTGTAATCTTGTGGTGTGCTGTATCGTTGTGTTGATGAGATTTTCCAGCCACCTAAAACTTCGGTTGATGTTCGGTTTGAGCCAGTTGGAAAATCTAAAATTGATTTGCCTTGATAACTTCTTATAACTGGTGCTATGTATTGTATTGCGTAAGGTGTATAGTTTGGGGTTAATGACCAGGTTTGCACATTACTTATTTTGCCGTATTTATCAACATCAAAAGTAAATTTAAAAACTATACCCTGAGGAAGTATTGGCATGTTTACGTCTTTCATTATTTGATTTTGAAGTCTTGAACGCCAAATATTCCACGCAATTTCTTCTTCTCTTGCCGTTAAAGTTTTGGTTGTTGAAGTTTTTTGTTTTTCAATTTTTTGTGTTGAAGTTTTTTGTGTTTTGGAAATTCTGTTAATTGTATTTTCTGGTTTTGCTATGGTTTCTGTTTTTAAAGACTGAGTTTCTATGTTTGTTGTTTTAACTTCTTTTTGCGGAAGTTGTGTTGTTGTAGGTATTTTTTTATCAACAGTAGTTTCTGTTTTTTGTTCAACGATTGTATAATCTGAATTGTAGAGCATAATCGACTTGTGCATTTGAGGTTTTGAAATACAAATACACAAGGTCGATATTATAATCAATAAAATTGATATTTTTGCGAAGAAATTATAATTCATATTAGTTTATTTTTGCCATTAAATCATCGCAAGCTGAGATTTCAAATTTTGTTGAACTTAGCATATATGTTTCTGCAATTAGGATTGCTGTCGGAACAAGTGCGCCTAAAAAACTTATCATCATGCCCCATAAATCGTTGCCTAACTCTTGCATAAAGTAAGAAATATTCATTGAAAATTCAATAAATATAATGCTTCCGCCGATAATGAAGGATTGAATCATCTCTTTATTTAATCTTTTTATCCCTTCAAGTCCATAAATTTCTACGCCATGTTGAAGGTAATTGCTGAAACCGTCTTTTTTCAATACATTTGAGGCTTGAATTTTTCTATTGCTTGTAAAAGCGTTTACGAAAGCAAAGAATGCAAAAATAATCATTACTGACGCTAATACAAGGAATATTGGGCTAAATCTTAGACCTGAAATTCTTATCCAGCCTGCTGCTTCTGGAAAACACATTGCCAAAGTGTTTGATACCCCGTAAGCTAGGAAAGGTGCTGTTATTATGCCTAACAATATTTCGCCAGCTGATTTTATTTGCAATGTGAAAATTTTATCTTTTATATTATTGATTTTTGTTGAACTTAAATTGTTTACATATCTTTCTATCCATTGTTGATATTCTTTTACAACATGTTCAAAATCTTCTCTGTACTCGTATTTATCAAGTTCTTTTTTTATTGTTGTGCTATTGTGTTTGAAATATCCGCAAGCGCAAGCTAATATTGCGGTTGTGGCAACAAAGAATAAAGAAATTAAAATCGCGAATATTGGCATTTGGTTTGAAGATAGATAGTAAAGAGTGTTAATTAAATAAATTGCAAGGAAAAATAATGATGAAGTTATAATCATAAATTTTTCTGCAATTTGTGAAGTTACTGTATCTTCTCCGATTTTATTTTGTAAAAATAAAAATATACCTTGTTTTGCAATTAATCCTATACCATAAATTACAATTAAGAAAAAGACTATTGCTTTTATGTTTGTTGGCATTTGAATAACATTTACTGCATCTTTAAGTGGTAAGCCCATTATGTAATTTGAAAGTCCAAAAGAGCAAATTAAAGATGCGAAAAATAATGCAAAATGCAATACAACGCCTGTCTTTGAGTTCATGGATAATTTACTTCGTAAATCATTAATTTCAAAAGAGGATTCTTTTGTTATTGCAATTCTCGCTTGTTCAATTTCTGCCTTGCGTTTTTCAATTTTTAATCTTGCTGAAGCATTAACACCGTTTCCGTATAAATCTTTTAGGTCGTCTTCGGTTAAATTTTCTTGTGATAATGCCGTATTTGTTGCGTTCCCGATGGTTTTTATCGTAATAAATTCATCTGTGCCATCAACCATAATTTTGCATAATTTTTCAACTTCCATTTTTGTTGGAAGCGGTTTGCCTTTAAATAAAAGTTTTTCGTTATTAAATTGGTTTAGAATTGTACATTTATTGGTTTTTGTGTCGTACTGAATAGTAAGCATGCAGTCAAAATCCAAATCTAATTTAAAATCAAAACCTTCTTTTGTGCAGATATTTACTAATTCACAATCTGTAAAAGTTTTTTCTTTGTTTTTTGTTATTATAGTAAAAGCCATTTATTACTCCTATCTTCCAATTGCTTCTAAAAATCTTCTTTGTGCTTTTTGAACATTTTGTTCGTTTGCAATTATTAATTTCTTTTCGCCCAAAATTGGATTAAGTTTTGTTTTTACGTAATCTAATTTTTCAGGGTGCGCATAGACAAACATCATTGAAATTTCTGGTATATATTTTTGAATTGATTTAACATTTTCTGGCAAAGTTTCCCAATTGATTTGTTTTTCAATTGCGCCCTCATTCTCTAAATCGCCAATAACGACAATTGACGGTATATATCCATTTTTTTTCATGGTTAAACAATGCTCAAATGCTTTTTTTAAACCTTCGCCATAAGCAGTACCATAATCTTTTTCGTCATATTTTGTGAAAGCCTCAACCGCTTTTGTTATACCTATTGAATCACTTGGAGAGCCTTCATAAATTAAATATGAGTTTTCTGAAACTTTTAAAATTTTTATAGCATCTTCTGGATCAAGAATTGAGCATAAGGATTTCAAATATTTTATTTCTTCTGGTAACATTTTTTGATTAGATGCGGAAGAATCTACAACAAAAATAATTGCTGATTTGTGAAATTCGTCAGGTTTTATATTTTTTGCCATAATGAAAATTAATTTACCAATTATTGCTATTGCTAAAATTAAAATGCTTATTGTGATTAATCTTTTGTTGTTCATTGTTGTTTCCTTATTAGTATTTTAAAATTACGTTTAATGGTTTTATTAAAGTTATTTCCATTTCTGTATAAGTTGGAATTTCAGCATCTACGCCTTGTTCAGCAGTAGAAGTTATTAAAGCACCACCTGCGCCAACGCCAGCACCGACAGCTACTGAAGAACCAACTGAAGCATCACTTGATAATGCGCCAATTAATAGTCCCACTAAAGCCCCTACGATTGCACTTGTTACAACTTTTTGAGCTGATTTTGAGATTTTACCTTCATTACTTACTGTAAAATCAATTTTTTCTGTTGAAATATTGAAGGATTTTCCATCTGGAGTTCTAATATTATCAAAGTTTATTACGACACGACCGTTCATTGAACCGTAGGTTGCGTGTCTTGCTTTTATTAAACTCCCTGAAACAAGGCTTCCTTGTGGTGCAACTATGCAACCATTATATGTCCAGTTTTCAGTAAGTACCGCTGTTACGACATCTCCGACTTGTGCTGTTGCAGTGTTAATTGGTGATTGTAAGTACGCATTAAAAGTTGTTCCTTTTGCAACCTGACCAACATAGCCTCTTAAAACGGTATTGTCTTTTTTTGCCACAGATTGTTGTTTTGCAGAATTTTGAGAATAGGTTTGTTCGTCAAAATTGTACGTCGTCATTGTGTTTGTAAGAATTTTCTGTGCTTGGCTGTCAAAATTGCTGATATAAAAATTGTTGAAAGATTCTTCAAAATTTACGTTGTTATTTTTTAAACCCTTTAAAATGTTTTTATTTGTTTTTGAGTTGTTGTTAGAAAGGTAGTAATAAAAGTAATTTTCGCTACTTTTTTGTAGAATTATAACTATGTAATTATCTTTATTTAAGACTGCGTAATATGGGTCTTTTTGGTTAAAAACATATTTCTGTTTTGATAATTCGCTTTCAATAAGTGGTTTTACAAGGTCTTTTGAGGAATTTTTTACGAAATATAGTTTACTAACCATTGCAAAACAAGAGTTTGAAGATATCAAATAAAGTATAGTGAAGAAAATTGCGAATATCTTTTTCATTAGTTGTTATCCTCTTTTAATACGGTTGTTGTTGTTTGTTTGGTTGTTGTAACAGAACCATCAGTATTAAATTTTATTATGTAATCAATAATGCTTACTGAAAAAGGTTTGTGTAATGCGGGTTTTATTACAAACGGCACAATCGAAAATAACACTAATACACTAATTAATGTTGATATAAAAAGTTGGATATTCTTTTTGTAAGCAATCGTTGCAAATATGATGATTGCTGAAATTATAAATAACAAAATTATGGCTAAAATCATCTTTCTGCTCCACTATATAATAATTATATGTTTAAAATCTATCAATATCACGATATAGCATAATTTTTTAACAATAATTAACTATTCTTTAGGAAGTGTTTCAATTATTTTGTTCATGTATTTAATAAAATCTTCTTCTGATATTTCGGCGTTTGGGTCGTTATTGTATTTTTCTGATAATTCTTGTTGGATAGAGTTTAGGTTGTTGCTTTTCGTTTGTGAAGTTTCTTGTGAAATCTCAACAGAAGTTTCGTTTTGAGAATTGGTTTGTTGTATAAAATTTTCTATTAATTGTTGGTCCTTGTTTTTAGAAGTTTGATTGAACTCTTGATTATTTTCACTATCTTCTTCTTTTTTATTTTTTAAATAGTCAGTTTCAGGCAGGGTAGTTTGTTGTTTTTTTAAAATTAATTTACCGACGTGAGAAGTTTTGTCGATTTCTGGATTAGATGTGTTATTGTGAGTGGGCTTTAAAATTACAAACAGAACAGAAAAGCTAACTAAAAGTAGCATGAAAACTATTATAAATCTTCTAAAAATTGTTGTTATTTCCATTAGGATAATTTTATATTAAAATTATCTTGTGTGCAATTTATTTGAAATTTTTTTTGATATAAAATTTTAACAGACGAGGTTAATTATGAATATTATTAAATGCTTAGCAAAAAAACTAGTTATTTCAATTATAAATACAGCGCTTACGATATTTATTTTTTATTGGAATATCATGGCAATAATTAATGGTATAAAAACACCAGATGCCGATTGGACACAAATTTTTATGTTTTTAGTTTGTTCGGTTGGAATTTTACTTGTAATGTGGTTTTTAACATTTTTGAAATTTATTCGTAATTTCATAATTGTTGTTTTAATTTTACTTCTTATTGGCTGGTTATCTTTGCCAAAAATGTTTCCAAATGTAACTGACGGATTGTGTGTTACAATGGGCTCATGCAAAGAAGGGGTTGAAGTTAAAACTGTTTCAGGAAAAGTTATTATAAATCAGCAAAATTGCCTAAAACAAGGTTGGAAATGGAATGCGAAGAAAAATGTGTGCGATACAAGATTAAAAAAAGAGGATAAATAATGAATAAATTTATTGATAAAATTAAAAATTTAGTTGCCAAAAAAGAACCGTCTTTGGCTGAAATGTACGATTTAATGAACAAAGAATTAAAAAAAGCTGAAGATGATGTTGGCGGTGATTTTTTTCCAAAAGAAAAAGTTTTAACTCCAGAACAAGTTCACTATGCAACACTAGAACTTAAACAAGACGCGACTTTCGAAGACGCTAAAGCTAGTTATAGTGAATTAAAGAAGAAATATAATCCAGAAAAATTTGAAAAAGATAGTGATGAATATAAAGAATTTCAAGAAAAAGTGGCAAGATTAGACTTTTCGTATGCTTTTTTTAAACAAAAATTTGGCATAAATGAATAAACAAAAAGGCGAAAGTTAAATTTCGCCTTTTTTAGTCTATTATTTTCTTGTTATTTTGTTGTTGGTGGGAATTTTGGTGTCGGAAATTTAAATTCAGGCACTTCTAATTTTGGAAAATCAAATTTTATCGGAGTTCTTTTTGGTGCGGGTCTATCTGCGTTTAGCAATTCATTTAATTTTACCATTGTGCGTGGAAAATATTGTTGTAAATATTGTGTACGCATAGTTAGCAATTCGTGAGTTTTAGGGGTTGAATGGATTGCATTACTTTCTGCAGTTGTTTCTTTTAAGCCTCCATCTGGTCCGCCGTAGTGAGCTAATGTGTTGATAAAGTAATCAACATGTTCACGTTGAGCTTTTGGAAATTCTTTATTGAACATGGCTTTTTCTTCATCAAATATTTTTTGTAAATCTTTATCTTTTGAGATTAAGGAATTAATAGTTTCCATATAAGCCATAGGAGTTAGTGTTGATAAGTATTTTGAGTCTTTTGCATGTCCCAACTCGTGTAAAACGACAAATAGGTTATCTCCAGAGTGCAAAGATTTGTCCAAAGGTTTGTAATACGATTGAAGGGTATCTTTAATACCTTCAAGTGATGTAACTGAATCGTTCAAAGCAAGCAACTCTTCACCAGACATTTGTTTTAAGGTTTTAATTAAAGCCTCTTTATCGCCTTTAATATCGTCAAGTTTGATAGTTGCAGTACGCTCTTTATTATTATCATCAACAACTGTTAAATTATTATCTTTAAGGGTTATTGTGTAACTATCATCGTTAAAAGTTGATTTGAATTCGTTATCGGATATAACTTTGAAGGTTTTAGTATTATTCATCAACACTTCGCCTTCTTTTGTTGTAATTTTGTATCTCATATAACGATTACCTTTAGGGTCATCTTTGTATGAATATTGAGTTCTTGTGCCGTCAAGAGATTCCATATCTTTTTTAACAACGACTTTGCCGTTGCGTTTTGTTCTTGCTTGACTTAAATCTTGAACTCCGTCTTCGGTCAATAATTCCGTATTAAATATTCCTTTTACGCTTGAAGGTTTTGAGTATTCGCGTGAAATCATTGTGCCGTCTTTGTTAATTTTAGAACGAATTTCATAACTTGTAACAAATGTTTTATATTCGTCATTGTAATCCATTCTCACTTTTGATAATGCGCCACTATTTAAGTCGTAAGAGGATTTCATTCTGAATTTTTTACCGTCTTCTGTTGTGAATTCTTCTAGTTCTTCAATTGCTCGGGTTTCAAGTTTATCATTAATTAAATTTGTACGAAGGATATTGTCAAAGCTTAGGCAGTTCATTGTGTAAGCGCCTTTTTCGTAATAATCTCTTGTCATAACAATTCCGAAAACTTTGTCTGAACCGCCTGCAGACTCTTGCATTGCTTCTGCTTGCTTTTTGATATTGTCAATTTGTTCTGGTTTGAAGTTCTTTACTAAATCTACAATATTCAAAGCTAGAATTTTTGTATCCATTAATTTACGCGCTTGAGCAAGTTGTTCTTCGGTCAAGGTTTTAAGCGCAGTTTGTGATTTTTCATCAGGATATTTTTTCTTGATATCTTCTGGTAATTCAGTTAGCTTTTGCTCACCTGTAATATTCCCAGAACTGCTAGTTCCGTCAAAGTGCGGATTTACAAAGAGTGAATTGTTTTCATCTGGAGTTAAACTAATTTTTGCACTCACGTTTTCAGAACCAAAAACTTGAATTTCTGGTGCTTCTTGTTCTGTACGTTCGGTTTGATTTTCTATATTTCGTCTTAAATTTTGTATACTTCTAACTTCGTTTGTAGACACAATAATCCCTTTCTTTTTTTATTTGATAGTTATTAAAGATTTCTCAAAAAAATAATTGCTATTTTTAGTATTTATATAAATTTTTGTTAAATAAAATTTTGAGCAGAGGTTTTGTTTTTATTATAATTTTTGTATGTTAAACGAATTTTCAAGAACGGAATTATTATTAGGTGCTGACGCAATTAATATTCTTTCAGAAAAAAAGGTTATAATTTTTGGTGTAGGCGGTGTTGGTGGTTATGTGGCGGAAGCTCTTGCAAGAACTGGCGTTGGTGAAATAGATATTGTTGATAATGATAAAGTTGCTCTGACAAATATTAATCGTCAAATTATAGCTTTGCATTCAACGATTGGAAGATACAAAGTCGATGTTGCGAAAGAGCGAATGTTGGATATAAATCCAAATTTAAAAATAAATACATATAAAACTTTTTTTACTCCAGAAACGCAAGATGAATTTGATTTTACAAAGTATGATTATATTGTAGATGCAATTGATACTGTTGTTGGGAAGTTGGCGCTTGTTGAAAAATCAAAAAGTGCAAATGTTCCTATAATTTGTTCCATGGGGGCGGGCAATAAACTTAATCCTACTATGTTTGAAGTTACTGATATTTCTAAAACTTCGGTCTGTCCTTTAGCGAAGGTTATGCGACAAGAGCTTAAAAAACGTAATATAAAAGATGTTAAGGTCGTATATTCAAAAGAAATTCCGATTGCGCCAAAAGAAAATGAAGATACATTAATAGAAAAGGTTTCAGGTAAAAACAGAGTTCCTGCAAGTATTGCGTTTGTTCCTTCAGTTGTTGGTTTAATCCTTGCTGGCGAAGTGATTAAAGATTTGGTTAAAAGTTAGTAGATATAGGAGAAATAAAAATGGTATGTATGCATGAACTTTATTCAAAAGTATTTGAAAAGGTTAATTCGCCAAAAGATGTAAAAGAACTTTCAATTGAGGAAATGAATATTTTATCTGGCGATATCAGGAAAGCTATTTTGAACAAAGTAGATACAATTGGCGGGCATTTAGGTCCAGACTTGGGAATTGTAGAAACAACGATTGCAATGCATTATGTGTTTAATTCTCCAAAAGATAAATTTATTTTTGATGTATCTCACCAAATTTATCCACATAAAATTTTAACAGGCAGAAAAGATGCGTTTGTTAATCCTCTTTCGCACCCTGAAATTTCAGGATATTCAAACAATCACGAAAGTGAACATGACAACTTTATTTTAGGACATACTTCAACCTCTTTAAGCCTTGCAACCGGCATGGCAAAAGCCAGAGATTTAAAAAATGAAAAGTATAATATAATTGCGCTAATTGGTGATGGTTCTCTCTCTGGTGGCGAAGCATTAGAAGGTTTGAGTAATGCTGCCGTTTTAAATACTAATTTTATTATTATTGTAAATGATAATGTTATGTCTATAGCACCTGTTGAAGGTGGTATTTATAACAGTTTGAAAATTTTGAGAGATACAAACGGACAAGCAAAAGATAACATCTTTAAATCAATGGGATATGATTATTACTATTTAGAAGATGGTAATGATGTAGAAAAACTTATTGCATTATTTGAAAAAGTTAAGGATACGGATAAACCAACGGTAGTTCATATACATACATTTAAAGGTAAAGGTTATGAACCAGCAGAAACAGACAAAGAAACTTATCACTGGACAGTACCTAATTTCATTGAAAATTATGGAAAAGAACAATCAAAAATTGAAACATATACTTCAATTACAAACGATTATTTAATTGAAAAATCTAAAAAAGAAAAGTCTTTAATGGTTGTATCTCCGGCAACTCCAGGGGCAACAGGCTTAACTCCTGATGTTAGGGCAAAATTAGGTAAACATTATACAGATGTTCAAATAGCAGAACAACACGCTGTTGGTTATATTTCTGGTTTGGCTTATAACGGTGCAAAACCTGTTCTTGAGGTTTTAAGTTCATTTATACAAAGAGCTTATGACCAAATATCTCAGGATATGGCGATTAATAATGCTCCTGCGACAATTCTTGTTTTTTGGGGTGGAATTTCAGATGCTGATGTTACGCATTTGCAAGTTTTTGATATCCCGATGATTAGTAATATCCCAAATGTTGTCTATTTAGCTCCAACAAATAAAGAGGAATACCTTGCAATGCTTGATTGGTCTGTTGAACAAACAAAATATCCAGTCGTAATAAGAGTTCCAAATGTTGAACTTGTTTCAACTGGAAAAGCGGATAAAACAAATTATGACGAGTTGAATAAATGCAAATTCGCAAATAAAGGAGAAAAAGTTGCAATTATTGGTGTTGGTAATTTCTACCAATTAGGTGAACAAGTTCAAGCAAAATTAAAAGAACAAGGCATTAATGCAACTTTAATTAATCCGGTTTATTTGACAGGACTTGATGAAAAAGCACTAGATGACTTGAAAGCAACTCATGATATAGTGATAACTTTGGAAGATGGAGTTCTTGACGGTGGCTATGGTGAAAAAATTTCTCGTTATTATGGAAATTCAGAAATGAAGGTTTTGAACTTTGGCGCTAAAAAAGAATTTACTGATAGAGTTTCTATGGATAAATTAAATAAGCGCTACCGTTTAACTCCAGAACTTATTGTTGAAGATATAGAAAAATTATTAAAATAATTTGAAGTATAAATGAGCAATAAATTGGGTTCGATTTTTTAAATCGAACCCAATTGTTATTGAAGTTTTATTTTATTGTGCTTGGCTTAAACTTAATAAAATAGCCGCAATTACAGATAATACAGAAATTGAAATTAATACAACCATTAATCCTATACCCCAGCAAGCCCATTTTTTTTGAACGCTATGGAAGTGTTCAATGCTTTTCCATTTTTTATTTTGCCAAGCCCATTTATTGCCGTATTTACCAAAAATAACGCAAGTAATTAATCCTAAATATTTTCCAATACCAGGAATTAATGTTATTGCTAAAAATAAAAAAGTAATATAAGTGTTGTTTCCTATACCCCAAATCCAAGATAAAGTGAAAACTCCCCAGTTAAATTTGTTTGCAACTTCTTCGGGTACTTGTGAATTTGCTCCTTGTCCTGAGTTGTTGTTTAGATTTTGTGGTACTGCATTTTCTACATTGTTAATTGTCATGAGATGTCCTTCCTTTATGTTGTTAAATTTTGTTTATCGGCATTGGCGTTTGAGAGGCTAAGATTATCCAAACGAAAACTATCCCGATTAATGAGATTATTCCTATGATAGATAAAGCTATGTAGATATTTTTTTTAGAGTTTTTATTCATTTTAAAAATTCCTTTTTTGTTGCTATTTTATTGGCTTGTAGAATTGGTAGGCTTTCATTGCAGCTGATATATATTCTTGAAAACTACCGTTTTCTTCGATGTTTTTGTCCATTATGTATTCGCCTAAAAGTTGGTTTGTTTCTTTACTATATATTTTTGTTCGATGTAATTCTGACATTTTTGTATAATTAGTTTTTCTGTCGGCTTTATTTCTTTCTGTAACGGCCATGTTTGTTGCCATATCAAAAATATCTTTTTTCTCTGTGAAGGTATATCTTGCCCAATCATCTGAGAGAACGTAGAATTTATTTTCTGTTGAAGTTAATTCGTGTCCTTCAAAATATAATGAGCTAAGTGAGTTCATTGTATTTTCTAGTTTTTCTAAGGTCTGTTCAATCTTTGTGCTATCTTCGCTACTAGTTAAGTGCATTATAGTGAAAAAAGCCATTGAAAATATTAAAATAAAAATTATTGCAGGGATTAGAATTACGCTAAAAATTGCCCAAAATGCAGTTTGTTTTTCTTGTGAACTTTTGAACTTTTCTAATGAGTCCCAATTTCTGTTTTCGCTTGCCCATTCATTACCTTTGATCCCGCAATAAACTGCAAAAAGAATGTTCCAGGGAGTAAACCATAATATTAACATTAAAAGAGTTTTGTAAGATTTGTTGAATAATCCCCAAATCCAAGTTCCGAAAAATGCGCCCCAGTTAAATTCTTTTTTGAAATCATAAGGCATTTCACCTGTGAGTTTACCTTTTTTTAGTAAAACCCAAAATGCTACGATTATGCCTGTTAGGTAGAAAATAATTGCTAAAAAGTTTGGAAAAATATAGCTAAAATTGGCAAGAGCGAAAACGGTTGAGATTGCTATGTTGAAGTTTTTCTTTTCTTCTCCGTTAATGTCGTTTAATCTTCGAAATACGTTTGAAATAATTATATAAGAAATGAGTGTACTTCCAATTATTCCCCAAATTTTTACCCAAAGTGGAGATAATAAAAATAAATTATGAAGATTAAATAGACTGTCAATATTGCCCGCATTTGTTAAAAAAGAGCCTGTTAAAGGTAATGTAAATAATAGCGCAATCATATTCAGTAAAACTAAATTTAAAAAATAGTCATACCTTCCCATAAATCCTTCAAAACTTATAAAGGCTTTATTTTCTCTCAATTCTTCAGACATTTTTTCTCCTTTTTTTTATTAATAGTTTTAAAAATATAATCAAATGTTTTTTATTCGTAATTTGATTCATTATATTCTTGTTGAACAAACTCAGGTGCGGGCATACTGTCTAGTTTATCTTGGAATATATCTACACATATTACAGCAACAAGCGCAAGCATCACTAAAACAAATGCAAGAGGATTTTCTTTGTCGTGTTCGGGTGGTATATCAGGAATTTGTTCCCTTGCTTCAATATATTTGTGATAGAATTCACCAGAATTTTCACTATTAAATACAAGGTACTTTTTTACATCTCTTGTTCTAATAGATATAAC
This sequence comes from uncultured Candidatus Melainabacteria bacterium, assembly GCA_934699705.1. GTDB lineage: Bacteria > Cyanobacteriota > Vampirovibrionia > Gastranaerophilales > Gastranaerophilaceae > UBA6984. The sequence continues at coordinate 22,274 of CAKUXD010000016.1, read as the reverse complement.
ACCATATATCCCTTGCATACATCGTAATTTTATAACATCTTCTAATGGAAAATTGAAAGTTTTTTTGCCTCTTTTTAATATTATTGCTTTGTTTGTAAGATAAACTTCGTCATTAAAGTACGAAAGTGTTATTTTTAATCCCATAATGAGTATAAATATAAATAACATTGAGAACATTATTATAAACAGAAATTCGAGCATCGAGTTACATATATTAAACGCAAAGAAAGAAGTGGAATATAATGCTGTATATAGGATTACAATCCCCATCATTGCAAAGTAAGACTTTAAGCTTTTTTTACCCTTTAGTAAAACTTTTTCTTCTTCCATTTGAAACTCCTTTAAATTAATTCTACAAAGGACTTATTTAATTGTCAATAAAAAGCGCCAGTTGCTTTGCAACTGGCGCTTAAACATTTTACTTTAATTTATTATTTGCATTTTTTACAATCGCATTTTGATTTTCTAAAAAGTTTGAATTTCTTGTTGCAATCACATTTTTTATCGCAAGAACATTTTACTTCGTGGCATTTGCAATCACATTTTGTGCATTTGCATTTTTGGTCTTCGTGGCAGGCACATTTGCAGTTTTGATTATCAGCCTTTGTACAGTTGCATTTGCAACCTTTTTTAGCACAACTGCAATTAAAATCATTTTTACATTTTTTCAAGCACTTGCAATTTGTTTGAAAGCATTCACATCTTTTTTTCATTGTTTTACAACCGCATTTACAATCATCTTTACAAGATTTGTAACACCCGCAGTCGCAAGTTTTAACACAGTTACATTTCTCTGTTTGTTTTACAGGACAACTTGCAAATGCTGTGTTTGCGCACAAAACGCAACCGATTACGAACATCGTAGCTAGAAATTTTTTCATAAAACCTCCAATATTTCATATCTATCTTTAAACAATTTACCGATGGGGTACGTGTATATAATAAAAATTTTTTTAAAATTTGTCAAGTAAAAATCTTTAAAAGGGCTATTTTTAAATAAATATTATTATTTGTTAAAAAATATAAATTACACTATTGATTTTAAAAACAAGTTGTGCTAGTATTCGATACTAGCAGGGGTGGTTGTTTCATAAACCCTCTTTGAAAAACTACCCCCTTCCCCGAATTAAGAATTTTTAGAGGTATGTCAAGTGAATATTTTAAAGAAAGTTTATTGTAGAGTTTTTCAATTTTGCTTTAAGGTTGCAATCCCGTTTTTGCCGTATTATAACCCTAAAATTCTAAATAAAATTGACGAGATTTCTGATGTTTTAAAGCAAAAGAACATCAATAATGTTTTATTAGTTACAGATAAAGGTGTTAGAAACTTTGGAATAACTGCAAATTTAGAAAAATTGCTTGTTGAAAATGAAATTTCAGTAAATATTTATGATGATGTTGTTTCAAATCCGACAATTAAGAATGTTCAAGATGCAAAAAATATATATTTATCCCAAAAATGTCAAGCGCTTATTGGATTTGGTGGAGGTTCTGCGATAGATTGTGCCAAAGCCGTAGGTGCTTGTATTGCAAATCCTGAAAAAAGTCTTGTTGATATGGCAGGAATTTTAAGAGTATTCAGAAAAATTCCATTGCTTATCGCTATTCCAACAACGGCTGGTACTGGCACAGAAACGACTGTTGCAACACTTATTACTGATACTGAAACTAAACATAAATATATGATAAGTGATTTCCCTTTAATCCCGAAATACGCGGTTTTAGATGCAGAAACAACAAGAACTTTACCGAAAAATATTACTGCAAATTGTGGAGTTGATGTGTTGGTTCATGCCGTTGAGGCTTATATTGGGCGCTCTACGACAAGAAAAACAAGAAAACAAGCATTAGAGGCTACAAAACTGGTTTTTGATAATTTAAAACGTGCTTATGATGATGGAAATGATATGGAAGCAAGAAAAAATATGTTACAGGCCTCTTATCTTGCAGGGTGTGCATTTACTGTTTCTTATGTTGGTTATTGTCATGCTATCGCGCATGCCTTAGGCGGAATGTATAATACTTCCCATGGACTTGCAAATGCTGTTTTATTACCTTATGTATTAGAGGCTTATGGAAGTAAAATTCATAAGAAATTAAAAGAATTGGCAGTTTATGCGGGTTTAGTTGATAAAAATGTATCTGAAAAAATAGCGTCAATCATATTTATTTCTACTATCAAGTATTTGAATAAAAGTATGGGGATAGAAGATAAATTACCAGAAGTTAAGTTATCAGATATTAAAAATTTAGCTCGTTACGCTGAAAAAGAAAGTAATCCTGTTTATCCTGTTCCTGTACTTATGGGTGAAGACGAATTACAACAGTTCTTATATGATGTTTTAGAGCAAAAAGAATTAAATATTATGTCTAAGAAAGGCGAATTATTACATGTTTGAAATTTTAGAAAAACAAAAAGATTTTTTTAGAAGCGGAAAGACTTTAGATATTGCTTTTAGAGTTGAATATTTGAAAAAATTAAAACAAACAATAAAAGATTATGAGGAATTAATTTTCGATGCATTATTTAAAGATTTGGGCAAAAGCAGGACAGAATCTTATATGTGCGAAATTGGTTTAGTTTTAGATGAAATTTCTTACATGATTAAAAATATAAAAAAGTTTGCGAAAGAACAGATTGTTCCTACTCCAATGACTAATTTTCCGTCAAAAAGTAAGATTAAACTTGTTCCTAGGGGAAATGTGCTAATCATGAGTCCTTGGAATTACCCTTTTCTATTGGCTATTGAACCCTTGGTAGATGCAATTTCTGCTGGTAATACAGTTGTTCTAAAGCCCAGCGCATATTCCCCTGCGACAAGTGATGTAGTTTTTAAGATAATTAACAATATTTTTCCTGAAGAATATGTAAAAGTTGTTCGTGGCGGTAGAAAAGAAAATGAAGCGCTTTTGTCTTATAAATACGACTATATTTTCTTTACAGGTAGTCAAAATGTTGGTAAAGAAGTTTTGCGTAAATCAGCAGAAAATTTAACTCCAGTTACTTTAGAATTAGGCGGAAAAAGCCCTTGTATTATTGATAAAACAGCGAATATTCCTTTAACCGCTAAAAGAATTGTTTTTGGAAAATTTCTAAATTGTGGTCAAACCTGTGTTGCGCCTGATTATTTGTTATGACATGAAAATGTAAAAGATGATTTAATTGCAGAAATTAAAAAGCAAATTATTAAACAATTTGGTGAAAACCCTCTTGTTAACAAGACTTACGGTAAGATAATTAATGAAAAACATTTCAATAGAGTGAAAGATTTAATTGATGAAAATAAGGTTATTGTTGGTGGAAAATATGATGAAAATACTTTAAAAATTGAGCCAACAGTTATGGATAATGTTTCTTGGGACGATTTGATTATGCAAGAAGAAATTTTCGGTCCGATTTTGCCGATTTTAACCTTTAAGTCTGCAGATTATATTATCGAAAAAATTGAAAATCGCCCGCACCCGCTTGCGTTATACGTTTTTTCTCAAGATAAGAAATTTATTGATAAAATTACTTCTCATTGTCGATTTGGTGGTGGGTGTATAAATGATGTTGTTGTTCATTTAGCAACCCCTGAAATGCCTTTCGGCGGTTTTGGCGAAAGCGGTATGGGCGCATATCATGGAAAATTTGGTTTTGAAACATTTTCTCACAGACGAAGTATTTTAGATAAAAGTTTGTGCGTGGATTTACCAATGAGGTATCAACCTTATAAAACCTCATATTTCAAGTTATTAAAGTTATTTTTAAAATAAAATTTAAGCGGTTAGTTTAATACTATCCGCTTTTTTGTAACACAATGTTTAAAATATTTTATTTTTTTGTTGCAAATAAAATTCGTTAGTAATAAATTAAAGTATAAGAATTTAAAAGGAGTATTTATGAAAAAGTTTCTGTTGATTTTATGCATTGTGTTATTTGGTTTATCTGTAAATGCGGAGATTTTAATTGATGAATCTAATGTAACTATGGATAATATTTGGCTAAAATTGGGTAAAAGAGAACAAAAAATTAATGAAGTTGGTGCAAGAATTTTGAATAGAAATCAAATACCAAAAAGAGTTTCTTTTTATCTGTATAAATCTCCGATAAAATCAATTAATGCTTTTGCTTCATACAGAGATAAAAGTGTTAATATTTATCCTGAATTGTTGAATTATGTTGATAATGACGATGAATTGGCTGCAATTTTATCACACGAAATTGCTCATAATATAGACTTTTATGATGGTTTTGGAAAGTTGATTGTTATGAAGTTTAATAGCAAGGCTTACGAATATAAAGCAGATGAAAAAGGCATTGATTATATGGTAAAAGCTGGATATAATCCAATTGCTATGATTACTGTTATGAATAAAATTGGTGGAGAAAGTATCTTCGATTGGGGAACTTTTACTTCTCACCCAAAAACTTCAGCACGATTAATGAAGGATTATGAATATATTTATAAAAAGTATCCAAATTATTTGAATTCACAAATGGCAAAAAATGTTTATTATGTAAATTGGTATAATACTGCGTCAAAAGATATTAATAGCTTCCAACAAAAAGAAAAACGCAGAGCAGAAAAAAGAGGCAATTTGTAGTGTTAAAAAAACTAGCTTTTTTATCTTTAGTTTTAATTTTCGCTCAAACAATTTATGCTCAAGAAGTAGCTATTCAAATAACGCCCACAAAAGTATATAAAACAAGTAATAACTCGGTAAAAGAAGGTGATTATTTAGATTTTGTAGTAGTAAATGATGCGGGTAATTTGAAAAAGGGTTCAAAAGTTATTGGATTAGTAACAGAAGTTACTGAAAATGGCTTTGCAGGCAGAGTTGCTACCGTTTATATTGAACAATTTAAAACTGAAACGAATAAAAATTTAAAAGGAATAATTTATCAAAAAGGTAATAATCACCCAATATTTTTTGAATATTTTAGTGGCGTAAATTCTAACGGTTTAGGTTTTTCTCCATTTAGAGGCGGTGAAGCGTTTTTAGTTCCAAGTAAAGATATTTATACATTGTATTTAGAGGTTAAAGAATGAAAAAATTTTTATTGGTAATAATGTTAATGTTAATTTTTGCACCTGTGTCTTTTGCCGAAAAAATAGCTATAAAAATTACGCCAACGCAGTTAATTTCAACTCATAATAATGAACTAGAGGTTGGTGATTGGGTTAAATTTAAAGTCGTAAACGACGTTTTTTATAAGAATAAATTGTTTATAAAAAAAGATACTCAGGTTGTGGGCGTTATTGATAGTATTCATGAAAACGGTTTTGTTGCTGATAATGCAGAAATTATTTTTCAAACATTTTATGTGAGAAATGTTAATAATGAATTGGTTAAATTTAATTATAAACTTTACATAGGTCGTAAAAATTCGGACAGTAAGACCTTGGGTGATAAATTTATAAAATATGTTGCAGTAATACTTAGAGGTAATGAAATCAAGGTCCTACCAGAAAGTATTCAATATAATATATTTATGGTTAAATAATTAATTTTGGATTTGTTGCTGTTTTGAATTAGGTTTTGTAGTATAGCCAAAACATTGTAATTCTCTGACAAATTGACCATAAGATTTTTTAAATGGGCTATCAGGCTTGTAAGAATCTAAAAGTACAACCTCTTTAATGTCGCCTTTGTCGTTAAGGATTACCTTTTGAACTGAGATTGCGTGGCTTATACCGTCAGAACCCTGAGCTTGGTCGTAATAGATGTATGTTGCAGCAATGCCTGCATTGTTCTCTGGGCTTTTTGCCATTGCTAATAAAATTTGTTTATAAACTTCTTCTTTATTGGTTTGTCGTCCTTTTGCACCAGTAAGTAAATATTGGAGAGAGTCTTCTCCTGCTAAATCATTACCATAAATTGAGCCAGAATTGATGTTTTCGGCTTTAAAATGTTTTTCTACTGCTATTTCAAGTAATAATGCATCTGCATCGCCTGAAGAAAATTTGCTGTTTTTTTGACCCTTTTTAAATTCGTCCAGAGTTACGGTTATATCTTTGTTTGCGCCTTTAAAATGTATGGTGAAATTTCCATTTGCGTCTTTTGTTATTGCATTTTTTAATGCTTCTTTTCCCCAATCAGTTTTTGACATAGAGTTCATTTGAGCAAGTAGCCAGCAATCACCAGCGCTTGAGCCTTGACGTCCGCCTTGAATAATTCCGTCCGGATTGTTTTTAATTCTATTACGTTCTTCTTTTTCTGCCTGTTTAAGAGCTTTTTTTTCTTCTTTTGATAGTTTTTTTGAACTATCAGAAAAAATGCTTATACTTTCAGAATTTTGTTGTTGCGTAACTAAGTTTTGATTTGAAGTATTAAAAATTTGTCCAGTTTTATTAATGTTATTTATCATATTTTCCTTTGCTTTTGTTTTATTAAAAAATAATGAAAAATTTTATTGATATTTTTTTTTAAAATTTCTTGATATTTGTTATAAAAAGATACAATATCGTTTTTTTAAAGGATTAATTTATTAATATTTGTTGTTAAACTTTAATGTAAATGTTATGTGGAGAGAGGTTTTATGACTAGCGGAATTGAATTTAACAGAGGCTATGCTTCAAGCTATATTATGTTACCATTACCGAAAATGAAAGACGAAAACGGGAATACGTTAATAGTCTGTTCTGCTGATAAAGATTTAGATTCAAAAATTAATGCAAAAAATAATATGGCAAATCTTGAGGAGCTCAGACAAGCTGATGCAGACGGTGATGGTATTTTGAGCTTAAATGAATTAAAAAAATGTAAAAATAAAACAGATTTTATGTTATTAGTTGAAAAAGCCATGGAAAAATTTAATTCAAATCCCAACAAGGATTATTCGAAAAATCTTTTTGAAGATTGGGTATAAAATTTTAGCTTAATGACTTAGTTTATAGCGGTATGCGTATTTTGTAATTGAATGAAATTAAACGCATATAAATTTAAGAAAAAATAGAAAATTACATAATAATTATATGTTTTTGATAGCTAATTTTATTTCATCAACAATTGTATTTAATATGTTCAAAGTCGTGTCGTTAGGCTGAGTAAACAATTCTGAGAGATTGTTTTCAAAATCGTTTGGTAGTATTTTGCAATTGTTTAACGCAAATTGGATTAATCGTTTTTCTCCAGGGTGTAATTGCTTATTTAATGCAAAAATTATATCAAAATAGCTTGCAACAAATGCTGAAATTCTGTGATTGATACTATTGATATCTTTTCTATTAATAGCTTTTTCTATCTGCTCGTAATATGAGGAAAAAGGTTTATCCTTCATTAACATAATATTTCGTTTAATTATGTTATTTTGTAATTCTTTTGGATATTCTGTATTTAACAATTCTTGCAAAGGTTTAAGCCAATTGTTTTTATCGTAAATTATGTTGAAATTCTTTAATGTATATAAAAAGCAAGTGGTATAACCATTTGAAGGATAGTGTTTTAGCCAGACATTTTTAATTATATTTTCGAACCAAGACATGTTCCAATACATAAGGTCTAATTGTTGATTTAATTCATCGATCCAAGCCTCATCGCCTGAACCAAAATATTCACCTCCGATTTCGTGTTTTGAAGAAATTGGTTTAAGTATATGTATTCTTTTTTCTATTGGAATATCAGAGTTTGAAAAAATATATACATCAATGTCAGATTTGTTATCTGACGTTTTTGCAGTAGTTGAACCACCAAGTGCGATAGCCTCAACTTCTTTTAAATCAACGAATTTATTAAGAATGTCGTTTAAACATTTATCCATTTTGTTGTATTTCCTTAATTACTTGTGCAGGATTTCCAGCAACAACTACATTTTCTGGAACGTCTTTTGTAACAATGCTTCCAGCGCCGATAACAGCTCCATTACCAATTGTAACACCAGCAAGAACAACTACATTACCGCCAAACCAAACGTTATTTCCAACGGTAATAGGTTTTGCGTATTCTAGTCCTTCATTTCTGGATTTTATATCAATGGGGTGTAATGCGCAGTAAAAACTGCAATTTGGTCCAATAAATACGTTATCACCAAATTTTACTCTGTGGCAGTCTAAAATTGTTATGTTGTGATTAGAATAAAAATTTTCGCCAATTTCTATATTATAACCGTAATCACAGATAAAAGGTTGCTCTATTAAAAAATTGTTTTTAGTTGAACCCAAAATTTGTTTTAATAACTCTTTTCTTTCGTCTAAATTTTCTGGAGAAAGTTGGTTATGTTTGTAACATAACATTTTGCAATTTTTTCTATCGCCTTTTAAAACTGTATTTTCTGGATTATAATATAGTCCCTTTAACATTTTTTCTTTTTCATTCATGTTAAACTAACTCCGTATGAATAACTGTTAATTTGAGATATGATAAATTAATTTACCTAAAATTTAAAGTTTTTATACAAAAGAAGAATGGATAAACCATTCTTCTTTAAAAAATTCGGAGACGCAGGGATTCGAACCCTGGATACAGATTGCTCCATATAACACCTTAGCAGGGTGCCGCCTTCAGCCAACTCGGCCACGTCTCCAATTTGTTATATTTGTCCGCTCCGACAAACTTTTCTTTATACTAACATAAAATTTTTTTCTTTTCAATTTGGTTAATGTTTTGTTACTCTTTGTTAACTTTATGCTCTGTTTGTATTATGATTCTCTTATGAATTTAGATACAGCAATAGATAGTTTCCTGTCCCCGATAGCGGATAAAATTTCTTCTGTTATTTTTTATTCCGTAAATATTAACGGCGTTGAAGTGCAATTGTTGATTGCATTATTGATGTTTGCGGGAATTTATTTTACTTTTCGTCTTAGATTTATTGGGTTTTGGGGATTTAAGCATGCTTTAAAACTTATTGCACACAAATTTGAGCATAAAGATTTAATTCAACGTAAGAAAAAAGGCGAAGTTTCTTCGTTTCAAGCATTAACTGCTACAATTTCTTCTTCTGCAGGAATTGGAAATGTCGCAGGTTCAGCTGCCGCCGTTTCTGTCGGTGGTCCAGGGGTAATTTTTTGGATGATTGTTGCGGGATTATTTTCGATGGCGCTTAAATTTTCAGAGGTTTTATTAGGGGTAAAACTTCGAGATGTAAATCCTGATGGCTCAACTTCGGGTGGTCCTATGTATTACATTTCAAAAGGGTTAAAAGGTCCTTTTTTAAGTAAAATTGCACCACATTTAGGTAAAATTTATGCCCTATGCTCGGTCCTTGCTGTAATCGGCGGTTGGAATTTATTTCAAATTAACGCCATGACAACTCAAATTACTGAGGTTACTGGTGGAACGAATAGTATTTTTGCAAATAATAGCTGGATTATCGGTTTAATTGTTGCTACTGTAACTTGGGTTACTATTATTGGCGGAATTAAATCTATCGGTAAGTTTACTGAAAAAGTTACTCCAATTATGTGTGTGCTTTATTTAACAAGTATTTTAATTATTACATTAATAAATATTCATAACATTCCGCATACTCTTAAAGTTATTATTGTTCAGGCATTTCAGCCACACGCAATGGTTGGGGGAGGACTTTTTGGTTGCATGTTGTGGGGTTTTAGACGTGCAATGTTCGCAAATGAAGCTGGTTTAGGGACTGCTCCAACTGCTTTTTCGGCGGTTAAAACAAGTAAGCCAGTTGCGCAGGCTTTTATTGCAATGTTACAACCGTTTGTGGATACTTGTATTGTAGGCGTTTCAACTGCGTTTGTAATTGTCGTTACGGGTGAATATGCGCATGTTCATGGCATTGCTGGTATTGAATTAACCTCAAAGGCTTTTGCAACGGCATTTCCGTTCTTTCCAATTTTATTAACTATAATGGCAAGTTTTTTTGTAATGGGTACTATGCTTTGCGGTTCATATTATGGTTTAAAAGGCTGGCAATTCTTGGTTGGGGAGTCAAAATTTAAAACTCGTTCTTTTCAATTAGTTTACTGCCTGTGCATTGTTATTGGTTCTGCAATGAATTTTAAAAGTATAATTAATCTTTCTGATGCAGTAACGCTATTTATGGCTGTGCCAAATTTGTTTGCGTTATTTATTCTTTCAAATGTGGTTGTTAAAGAGGTTAAGCGTTATTGTAAAAAGTACGATGTTGGTTTGTTTAGTGATGTAAAAGACGAACCTTATGATGAAGAAAAAGATGTTGAATAGTTTAAAATCTCAATGTGAAAGTTGTTTGGCTTGCGAAATAGGCACTCGTAGAAATAAAATTGTTTTTTCGTCTGGTAATGAACATGCAAAAGTAATGTTTATTGGTGAAGCTCCTGGAAAAGATGAAAATCTGCAAGGAATTCCTTTCGTTGGCAGAGCTGGACAGTTGTTGAACACTTATTTTGAAAAGGTTGGGATTGATAGAGAAAAAGATTTGTATATTGCAAATATTTTAAAATGTCGCCCAACAAATCCTGATAAACCCAACAAAGACAGAGTTCCAACCCAAAATGAGATTAAAAATTGTATTGGCTATTTATATAAACAAGTTAAGAGTGTAAATCCTGATTTAATCGTATTATGCGGAGGAACTGCTTTAAAAACTTTAACTGGCAAAAAATCAATACAGATTTCAAAAGTAAGAGGTGAAATTTTTGAACTAGATATTAATGGTGAAAAATATAATGCTATTGCAATTTATCACCCGTCATACCTTATGCAATACGCTACTCAGGCGCAAAAAGACATTACGCTTGTTGATTTAAAACTTATAAAAACTTATGTCTAGTATTCAATGCCTTCTCTGGCTTGAACTCCTTTATTCCAGTAATGTTTTATTGGTTGGATATTTGAAACTAAGTCTGCAATATCAATAACAGCTTGATGTGCATTTCGTCCAGTCAGAACAACTTCTACATTTTTAGGTTTATTTTTTAATGTTTCAATCACATCTTTTTCATCAATCATTTTTAAATCTATTGCTATGTTCATTTCATCTAAAATTACAATGTCAGTTTTGCCACTGTTGATTACTTTTTTAGCGTTTTTCCAGCCTTTTTGCATAATAATTCTATCGTTTTCTGTTTCGTTAGATGTGTAAACAATTCTATCAAGTCCTGCTTGATTTAGTGTAAGATTTTTTCTTAATTCTGGTTGAAGTTTGTTGAAGGCTTTTACTTCTCCATAATTATCCCCACCCTTTGTAAACATTGTAATATCAACGGTTTTACCCTGACCTAAAGCTCTTAATGCAAGCCCCATTGCTGCAGTTGTTTTACCTTTTCCATCACCAGTGTAAACCTGTATATATCCGCGATTTTTATCGGTATTATTACCTTTGAAGGTTACGTTTGCGGTATATTTTAGATTTTGTATCCCTAAAAAAGCCAAATGAGATAGGGCATCTTGTTTTATTGGTGATGTAATATTAGGGTTTGTATTGAATGCTTGTTTTTGTGTTTTATTTTCAAGGTTGTTATTTTGAATATATTTTACTTGAGTTGCGTAATATTGAGGGGAGATACTATTAATTTTCATTTTCTAATTCCTTATTTTTCCTATAATAATAAACACTAAATTGAGGGTTATGCTAATTCTGAAAGAGAATCATATTTTAGCAATGTAAAAATTTGAAGTCTTTGGTCTTTTGTTAAATTTCCTGGGTGTTCTTCGTTAATTGGAAGATTTTTAGGCTCAATTTCTAATTGTTTGCAAACTTCATCAAGATTTTTCATATACATATCTAATTCTTTTTCTGTCATTGCATCTTGAAGTTCTTTTCTCATTAATGCCATTGCATCTTCGTTTGTAAATTCAGATTTTTCAAAAGTATCTTTGTTTAATTGTTTAAACATCATTTTTGGGGCTGATTTAATAGGGTTTGAAACATTTTGTGGTTTTACAATGTGGGGTGCTTGAAAAGCAACTGGTAATAATTTCATAAATTCTCCTTATAAGTGATAGTCTAGTTTTGTATATTTTTCCAACGATACGGGTAATGCTATTTGATAACTTCCATTAGGATTTGCTATTTTAATACGCATATATAAATCAGAAATGGGTAATAATTTTGTATAAATTTATTCCCTGTTCCTGTCGCGAGGTTGAAAACAAATAAGCATTCCGACTTTAACGGCTGCGGACCAGTGTGGGATTTGCACCCAGCTTTCCTTTATTTGTTAATTTAATTCTATTACAAACATAGAAATAACACACATATATATTTACATGTGTTAACATTTTTAGTTGAATTTTTGCTATTTCTTAAAGTAATCGCATATAAGAGTTTTTTTATGCGGAATAAGTTGTTTTGCTCGTTCTAGGAATTTGTTTTTTGATGCGTCTTGAAGTTCTTTATTAAGGATTGCTTTTTCTAAAATAACTTTGTTATAAACTTCTGCGCAGGTGTTAGATTTTTCAATGTGTTGCTCAAGTTTTGATAGTTGAATTTCTTTTTCTTTGATTGCTTGTTTTAAATCTTTCTTTTTCAATTTTAATATCCTTTTTCTTGTTATTTTAGAATATGACGTATATAGAAAAAAATAATCAATCTTTTAGTTGATTTAAACTTTATTTTACTCATTATTTTAGTTGAATTTAACAGTCATGTCAAAATTGCATTTTTATGGTATAGTTATTTTAGCTAAGTGTGTGAATTTTAAAATAACTAATCAAGAACAGCTGTTATTTTTTATGAAAATACTTAAAAGTTAGTAAATATAATGACAGAACGGGGAACATCTTATAATGACTGACGGGTTTAATATTGACGAATTGAAGGGAAATTTTTCTGAAATTTCAGATGCTTTGGACGCCATTAAAACGCAAAACGCATTGAATATCGGTGATACAAGCCGTATTCTTAATAATATTGGCGCAAAGTTAGACAGTTTATCAGCATCTGATAATAACAAAGAATTGTTAGAAATTTTATCTGATTTAAGAAATAATTTTGCGGATAAATATTCTTATATAAACGTTAAGTTTACTGAGCTTGAAACTGCTTTTAAAGAAGTTGTTAGAAATAATGAAGAACTTATTACTGTTCCCCAAATGAAAGAGTTGTTTGATGTTTTATCAACTAATTTAACAGTTTTTTCAAAACAAGTTATGGCTCAAGGCGATATTCTTAATGAAATTACTTTGAGAATTGAGGCTTTAAGAACTGATGATACTGATAAAAGAGAAATTATCAAAAGCATTAACTCTATCAGAACTGATTTAGAAAAGTTTAATAACGGGTTTGAAAGTATTATTTTGAACGTTAACAACAACTTTGAAACAATGATGGAGCGTGTTTCACACCTTGACCCAACAAGCGAAGTTTTAAATATGAAAAACTCTGTATCTGATGTTAAAGCAACTTCAGATGCAATTATTTCAGCAATGCAAATTGTTGATCAAAAACAAAATAAGTTGAATGAGTCAATAGAAGAAGTTGTTTCCCAAAATACAAAAATAAATGCTAATATCAAGGCTTTGGCTGGTCAAAGTGATTTTGACGGCCTAGTAAGAAAAGTGGAGAGCTCAATTGAATTAATTACAACACTTAAAGGCGCTTTAACAGATGCAAATGAACAAAGCCAAAAGTCTTTGTTAGTACAATTAGATAAGTTATCTGTTATTGTTAACAAAATTCTTACAGAAGAAGATTTTCAGGTATTCAAGGCTGAATTGTCAAAACTTGTTTCAGATGTAATTGAAACTACAAACGTTATGCGTGGCGATTTGTTAGGAACAACATCTGAGTTTAAGTCTTTGGCAAAACTAATTGAGGATTTAGATTTAAGAACTTCGTTTGAAAGTTTACGTACATTAATTGACGATACGGGTAGAAATATTAAATCTGGCTTTGTTGATGCAATTGCAAACGCTGGTTTAGAACCAATAAAAAACAATTTGAATTTATTAGTTGAAAAAATTGACACAATTAAAGATTCGGTGAATGAAAATTCTGACAGAAATGTTGGCAAAACGTCTGAAAAACTTGATTCTTTAATGGAGTTAACAGATAAAGTTAGAGAGATGGTAACTTATCTTCCTGATACAATTCGTCAAAATTATCAATCTGCAGAAGAAGGTCAAAGAGCCTTTGTTGAACAATCTTTTAAAGATTTGTCTGGTATTTCTGATAAATTAAAATATTTACAAGATGATTTAACTGATATTTCAGCACCTATCAAGGATTATTTGATTGGTGATATTAAACAACTAAAAGAAATTGTATATGATATCAAAAATTTAGTTACAAATAACGATGAAGTTCTTTCAAAAATTACTAATTTAGAAACAATTTTAGGACGTACTGCAGGTGATTATGATGTTGCGTTACATTCTGTGCAGGAAAACATTATGTCGTATATGTCTGGAATTAAGGAAGATTGCGAATCTGCAGATATTAAAATGAACAATTTTGCTTTTGAATTTAATTCTTTAAAAAGTGAATTAGGTAAGGTATTTTCCGATTTTTCATCATCATCAAAAGGACAAAATGAAAAATTTAATAGTGTTTGTAACGGTATTTCATCAAGATTTGATGCTGTAATGAGTGCTTTAGCTACTATAACAGAGCAACCTGTTATGATTAATGGCATTAAAGAAGGCTTTGATAATGTTAATCATTGCATGCAAGATTTGTTACTTGCCGTTTCTGATTTAAAAGTCGGTGTTGCTGCCAACAGAGTTAATATGGATAATCAAGCAACCGTACCTCAAAATTCTCTTGATGAAGATATTGCTTTAAAATTGGAAGGCAAATTAAATAAAATCAAAGATCAGCTAAACTTTATGTCTACTGATATAATGGAAAATTTATATAATAGAACTGAAGTTTTAACAAACGAATTTGAACCTATAAAGAAAGCGGTTATGTCTTTTGTAGATGTTGATTTTCAAAATGTCGCATCTTTGTTAAAAGATCAAATGGACGCTTACAAAATAGGAATGGAAAAATTAATGGACGAATCTGTTTCAGAGGAAGCACGTCCAATTTTGAATAATATCTTTACTGGTTTTGGTTCGCTTGAAAATCGTATTAATAATTTCGAGTCCGCAGTAAAAGATGCCCTTGCAAATTCATTAACTGAAATTAAACAAATGCTTGAGAAGGCAAAGCCTTTAATGCCGTCTGTTGCAACAATGAATGCAGAAAATTTGGCTCAAAATACAGAATTATCTGGTGATTTGAATGGGTTAATTCAGGTTTTAGATGAAAAATCGGTAGAAATTAGAAATGACATAGCTTCCAGATTTGAAAATATACATAAACATTTAGATGAAGTTATTGTTCCTAAATTCGCTGACGTAGAAAATAAACAAAATGAGATTTTAACTAAAATTGACTCTGTTAATTCAACAGAGCAACTAGATACGATTAAAAATCAATTAAATGAACTTTTCTCACAAATCACAAAAGTTCAAGATGAAATTATCAATAATAAAATTTCTTCAAGTGTTGTATCGCCTGAAAAATTAGAAGGTTTAGGTGATGAAGAAAAGAGTATTATCGTTGATTTTACAACGAATTTAAGTGAATTGGCTAACCTTGTTAAACATACTTCTGATAATATTGACGAAAAAATTACAAGAGCACTTTCAGAAAATACTGTTCAAATTGATTTTGAAGGCTTAAAGGCTGATATTGCTCAGATGTTAGCTTCAGTTCAGGCCAGAGTTACTGATGTAACGGTTCAAGATGCTGATGGTGAGCCTATTTCAAATGTTCAGATATTATTGGAAGAATATAAATCTCAAATTGTTAACGAAATTAATTCAGTTAAACAAGCGATGTGGGATTTTAAAAATGATGACGAAATTGCAAAAGATTTAAAAGTCATTAGCCAAAAAATGGACTTAATCGCTTTAAATGATGATGTAAAATTTGAAATTGACAAGTCTTTACAAGAAATTAGAAACACCGTTAAAGACCAACAAAAATTCTTGAATACTATTAATATTTTAGAAACTTTGGCGTCTTTGGAAGATATTAATAAAATGAAAGGGTTAGAACAGTTATCTAAACTTTCTGAAATTATTAGTGTTGATAAATTAAATGCTTTAAATAAACTTACTTTATTAGATAAATTGAAAAATCTTGATTGTTTAGATGAACTTCAAAAAATTCCGAAAATTTCTGGCATGTTAGAAGTTCAGGAACAACTAAAAGGCATTATAACTGGCTTAGACCAAAAATTAAATGTATTTTCTAAGAATTATTCAACTTTAGATTTATTCACAGAAGAATTTAAAAATGAACTAGCTTCTGCTAAAACGGCAATAATGAAGCACGTTTTGAACGTATTTGAACAACTTTCATTTGTTGTTGAAGGTGAAGAAATTAAAGATTTTGTTGATGAAAAAACGCAAAATATTTTAGAAGCAATTGCCAATAATGAATCAGCTTCACAAGAAATTAAAACGATAAAACATGCGATTGATTCTTTAAATCCATTGGAATACAAGGATATTGAAGCAGAAATGCAAAAAATTGACGCTTTATCTGAAAAAATTGAAAGTATTCCGCAAGGTATAAAAGAACAATTAGATGTTTTACCAGAACAAATTGATGTTATGGTTCAGCAAATTAATAAGTTAAGAGTAGGTTCGTCTGAAGACAATTCATATTCTTACTCAATGCAAGATGTTGAATCGGATATCGCACGTTTAAGATTAGCTTTAGACGATATCAAAAAAGTTGTTGAAACAAATTCTTTGAAAGAAATTGCTGACTACGTAAATGAAATTGTTCAACAAGTTGAAAGTATGAAGTTTAATATTAATCAAGATGATATCTTTAAAATAAAGGTTGATGTTGAACGTATAACTTCTGATATCGTTAGTATTAGTTCCAGAACAAATAAATTATTGCTTGCTTCTGATGAATCCGCAAACGCTTTGAATACTTCAATGATGTCTTTCAAAGAAACAATTTCTGATTTGTATGATGGGCTTAAAAAACTTGATTATTCAGAAATGACAAATAAGTTGGAAAAAGTCGAGCTTAATGTTCAAAATGCATTAAAATCACAAAATACTATGTCTGAATCTATTGCAAAACTAGCAATTTGGGCAAATGGTACAGATGAAACTTTAACAGATGTTACAGATGCTTTGAGTAAGTTGAAAAAATCTATGCCTTCAAATGAGTCTGTAATTGAAGAATTAGAATTAAAATTTGCAAAACAACAACAAAAAATTGATACTCTTGAAGAAAAATTAGATGAGTTGTTAGCACTTTCAGGTGAAAATGATTCTTCTAATATGTCGAAAAAACTTACTGATATTGATAAGCAGTTGACTAGATTAAATAAGAGTATTGAAAGATTAACGTCTTATGTTGATGAGGAATAATTATGGAAGCAGTCGTAATTTTTTGTACAGTACCTAATAAAGATGAGGCTAAAAAAATTTCTGAAGCTCTTTTAAAAGAAAAACTTGCGGCATGTGTTAGCACTGTTGATAAAGTAAGTTCTATGTTTTTGTGGAATGAAGAATTTTGCAAAGAAAATGAATTGCTTTTAATTATTAAAACAAAAAAAGAATTGTTTGATAAAATTGAAGCCGTTATTAAAGCATTTCACTCTTATAATGTACCAGAAATTATTGCTCTGCCTGTTATTTTAGGCTCTCAGGACTATTTAGGCTGGATTGAACACGAAACTACTTAATATGTCGCAAGTTGATGATTTAATTGAATACATAACCTCTTTAGGAATATCGGTTAATACAAAGACAAAAGCTCGTGGACATTTGGGTTTTTTTGCCGATGGGCGTATTGATATTTCTAAAAATACTCCGCAAGATAGAATTATTCCGACTTTATTGCACGAATTTGCGCATTATATTCACTCAAAACTCGAAAATAATATATCAAAAACAGGTGGCACACTGAAAATATTATTTAAATCAGATGAAGTTTTTATAGAAGAATTAATGGCTGTTACAAATTTTGTCGATGAAAATTCAAAGTGCGAAAAACTCTTAAAACATAAAGAAATGGTTAAAAAAGAAATTAAAAAACTTGATGAGTTTATTAAAAAAGGCTTTCCTAACTTTCAGCGCTCTAAACCGTTTAAAGAGTTTAATAAAGCAATAAAAGGTACAAATTTGAAGTACTTATTAAAATTTGATAAGGTGCGTATCATGCCCTGGTTTTTGTTTGGAAAAGAAGAAATTCTGTCTATTGCTTCTCTTGAACAGAATTATCCAAACCTAAAACCTGAATTTATAAATTATTTCAAACTGAAATCCTTGATGCGCAAACAAAAACGTATTACAAATAGAATTTCTAAACGCCAAAAATATTATAAACGCCCAACAGAACTTTTCGCAAGACTTGTTGAGGGTTTATATTTGGATAAAGACCTTGTCTGTGAACTTGCACCTAATGCTACGACAAGATTTTTTGAACTTTTAGATTCAGGATACTACAAGGAATTAAAAAATATCTTCAAAACCTATGTAACAATGCGTTAACAATACACTAAATGTGTAGCAATAAAAAAAAATTATGCATTTTAAAGTGTATATAAATAATATATTAATAAGGAGAATTTATGACAGATTCAAATAACATAAATATAGGCGGTGTACGTTTTAATAAACAAGATGTCGCTAAAGTAGAAACAATTAAACAAAACGGCAAAGTTATGAATAGCGTATTTTTGCGCGATGGAACACACATGGTATTTCCAAACCAAGCTTCAAACAACGAATCGGTTGTAAGTATGCATGATAAATTAAAAAAAGAAAAATCACCATTTGGATATAGTATCGCAAATGATGATTTTGGTATTGATTATGGTATTGACCCAACTATGATTAATATTGGCGGGAAATACGTGAAAACTGGTAATGTCGATATTGATTTTTACCGTTTGAAGGGTGCTAAAATTACAGGTACAAATAAGCAAGACGACTACACTTTACATGGATGTCGAGATACAAAAGTTGATGTTTCTCAAAATGACAACGCTAGAGATGTTGTTTCTATAAAAGATGACGAAAATGAACATTATAGAGGACTTTTCGGAACTCGCGAGCCTGTTCCTTTCGAAAATCAGCATTCTAAAGACGGAAAAGTTTTTGTTTCAGGACATAATGAAGTAAAACAAAATAAAGAAGACGCATCTTATACTAAAAAAGAAAATCCGAGTTTCTGGAATGGTAGAACAGAAGTACACAGAGGCAAAGGAACTGTTAAAGAATAGTTTATAACAATAAAAATCCGACTGCAAGAGTCGGCTTTTTATTAACTGTAATATATTGTAAAAAATACACTTGCTTTTTTAAAAAACTTATGCTACACTTATAACACAATAAGTATTAGACAAGGTAAGGAGAAAGTACCCATGATTCAAGCAATCAATGCAACTACCCCAAAAGCAGTAGCACCAGTTCAAGCTGTTACAAGACCAGTAAAAGAAAACAAAAAAGCTGAAACTTCAATTGATAAAAGACAAAATGATGAAGTTTTATTCCATTTAGATTATATTGGCAAACAATTGCAAGGTATTTTGAATGCAAAAGCTGGCAGAGAAGTAAAAGTTGAAAAATTTGCAAACAAATTGGCAAATGACGATAAAAGAACTCCAGCACAAGTTCAAAAAGATGAAACAATTGTTGAATTAGGTTATATTGGCGATGTGTTGAAAAAAATCAACGACGTTGAAAATGGAAAATTGGAACCTGAAAAACAAAGTAAACAATCTAAAAGAGTTAGAGTGTAAAATTTTTAAAGATACCGCAACAAGTGCGGTATGACAAATATATTAAAGAGGCGGATTTGATGAAATCAAATCCGCCTCTTTGTTTTATTATATTATTTATTTTTTAGTTTTTACTTTATCGTTTGGCATGCTATCAACAGTTACATTAGAAGATGTTTTATTAATTGTAACTTTATCTTTTTTATTATCGTCTTGAGAAATATCTACTTTAATATCTTTACAACCGTTTAATTTATAATTATCTTTTTTATCAGTACCCGTAATTTGTGCATTTTCTAGGTTGTTAAATGTTGTTGTAGCTTTGTCTTTATTTTCAACCCATACTTTTTCGTGATCTTGAGGTCCACGACGAATATCAACCATATTAATTTCAAATGATTGATTAATAGTAGCTTCTTTTTTAGCATCTTGGTTAGGATATACAACTTGTGTTCCGTCATTCAAGAAAACACTATTCATTTGTTGTCCATCTTTTTGTACAACTTCTGATTTTTGAACGCTTTGTTTATCAAAACGAACACCACCAATATTAATGCTATTTCCGTCTGTCATTTTTTTCTCCTTTATCTTAAATTATACTTTATAAAGTGTTAAAAGTACGTGAATAAATTTTATTGCTATTTTTGAAAGTTATTTTAAGAAATATTAAATTTTATGGTCTTAAAACTGAAATAACTGAAACGTCATTCAAATATTTTCTAGCAATTTCTTGAACTTCTTCTGATTTTACATTTTTAACCATTTGGATTAACTTATCTTTAAAATCAAAACCTAGTCCTAAAATAGCGTGATGAGCCATTTGATTTGCTTGTTGAGCATTTGTTTCTGTTACGAATTGAAGTTTTCCTATATAATTATTTTTTGCATTATCAAGTTCATCTTGTGGGACTAAAACATCTTTAATTTTTTGAATTTCTTCTTTAAATCCATCTAGTGAAGTTTTGATATTTTTAGGTTCAGTAGCGATGTATATTGTGAAGTTTGCACAAACTCTGTATGTTTCGTAAGAGCTTCTTACGGTATAAGCAAGACCTTTTTTATCACGAAGTTCGCAGAAAAGTCTTGAAGATAGTCCACTTGCGCCTAAAACTGTATTTAAAACGATAAATGGTGCATAATCTTTACTGCCAAAAGTTGGAACGCTCCAGCCTTGAAATATTTGCGCTTGATTAGCGTCATCTTTAATAAATTCAACTGTTTCAGCTTCTTCAATAACGGGAATTGGAATTTCAGGGTTTTGAGTGTTATTATTTTGAATATTTCCAAAATGTTTGTTTAATAATTCAAGGGCTTTAGATTCTTCAATATCACCAACAAAAGCTATAACTTTATCTCCTGTTGAAATTATTTCATTGTAGGCATCAATAACGTCTTGTTTTGTAACATTTTTGATGTTTTCTAAAATTCTTGTGTAAGAATTTCCGTAAAAATGATTTTTAAAAATAGTTTTTACGAAGTTATCTAAAGCTCTAGTTCTTGCAGAATCGAGTTCTGCTGGGATTTCGCCTTCAAGTTTTGTTTTTTCTTTTTCAAATTCTTCAAAAGTAGAATTTTCAATGATATCTTGTAAGATTTCCATAGCTTTTTCAGTATCTTCATTTAAGCAAACAAGTCTGAAGCGTAAATAATCTTGTTTCATGTCGCAATAAATCTCAATTGCGTTTTCTTCTAGTTCGTTTGCAAGTTGTTCAGAAGTTCTGTTTTTAGTGCCTTGAAGAAGTAATCTGTTCATTAAAGAGTAAATTCCAGCGCCTTTTTCAGGTTTGTTAATGGCTACATTAAAGGTAATAGCTACTCTTGGAGTATTTTTGTTTTGCTTGTAAGCAACATTAATTTTGTTTTTTAATTCTAAGTTTTTCATAATAATTTAATATAAACATAAAATTATTAAGTTTTCAATATTAAGATGATATAAAGGGTTTAAAAATAAGTATTTTTATGTTAGAGTATTTATCAAATAAAGTCATGTTATACATAGTATATGAAAGGAAATTAAAATGACAGAAAAACGTGTATACCTTTTCAGAGAAGGCAACGCAAACATGCGTAATGAGCTTGGCGGTAAAGGTGCTAACTTAGCAGAAATGACAAACTTAGGTTTGCCAGTACCTCCAGGATTAACAATTACTACAGCTACATGTATGGATTACATTAACAATGGCAACAAAATGCCAGAAAACTTAATGGCTGAAGTAAAATATGCTTTAAAAGACGTTGAAGAACAAGCTGGTAAAAAGTTTGGTGATTCTTCAAATCCATTGTTAGTTTCAGTTCGTTCAGGTGCAAGAGTTTCAATGCCTGGTATGATGGAAACAATTCTTAACTTAGGTTTAAATGATGAAACAGTAGAAGCAATGGTTAAATTAACAAACAACCCACGTTTCTGCTATGATTCATACAGACGTTTCTTAACTATGTTCGGTTCAGTAGCTTGGGAAATGGATAGACAAAAATACTTCGAATCAGAAGTTCAAAAATTGAAAGAAAAAGAAGGCGTTACATCAGATACAGAAGTTTCAGCAGAAGGCTGGATGTCTTTAATTCCTATTTATAAAAATGTAATTAAAGAAGTAACAGGTAAAGAATTCCCTCAAGATCCATATGTACAATTACAAGAAGCTATTGAAGCTGTATTCA
>CAKUXD010000015.1 GCA_934699705.1 uncultured Candidatus Melainabacteria bacterium | reverse complement strand
CCCCCCCCCCGCAAGCTCAAAGCCAGCATTTACAATATTTTTCATAGTATTCTCCTTGTTTTTTATCAGTATAAAATATTTAATATTGTTTTTCAAGTTATTTGTAACAAAATATATATTTGAATAAACTGTAAATAGTAGTTAAAGAATAATTTAAAAAATGTTAGTATATTTGTTTTACTAGTCAAAATTGTATGACAGGCGTTTACAATTCTCGCATACTAAATTTACATCCACAATAATTTTGGCGATACAAGTTCAATTCGCGTGAAATTTTATTCGTTTTTAAAAATCCATCTTTTTTCTTAAAATCAATTGCTAAATATTCCAAATTATACTTTTTAGCAAGTTCTTCACCAATTTGTGTAAGTAAAGCAAAATTCTTATGTGGACTTATAACAATTGATGTTGTAAATTTTTCAATCCCTAAAGCCTTGGCCTTTTGTGCAGTTTTTTCAAGGCGCATTTCAAAACAGACATTGCAACGTTTCCCGCGTTCTGGTTCGTTTTCTAACCCTATAACCTTCTCAAAATAATCTTCTTGACAATATTCATCAATAATTAGTTCGCATTTGTGAAAATTACACAGCGTTTTTTCAGCCTCTAAGCGTTTTTGATACTCGATTTCAGGAAAAATATTTGGATTATAAAAATACACAATCGGCTCATAACCCATTTCTCTAAGTTGTAAAATTGGATATGCAGAACATATTCCACAACAGGCATGGATTAAAACATTATTTTTTTGCATTTTTCTTTTCTTTTGCGCCCGCTTTAATCAAAATTTCTTTTAATTCAATATCTGACATTGCACCCACAATTGGCTCTTTTTGACCTTCAATAAAGATAATCGGAGTACCTTGAACGCCCAAAGTTTGAGCATAGTCAATATCTTTTAAAATCTTTTTAGCAATTGCTGGATCTTCTACATCTGCCTTTAATTTATCAATATTTAAGCCATTTTGCATTGCAATCATCCAAACGTCATAATCTGTCATCGGTTGACGCAAATAAATATCAGATGCAAAGCCCCAATAATTACCCTGACGTTCTGCTGCTTCGGCATACTTAGCTAAAGCACAAGCGCCATGGTGAAATGCAAACTTCAAATATTTATTACAATCTTGGTCTAACGGATAATTACGGTGATGAACCTCAACATTTGCCATTTCGCCTATAACCTTGTTTATAATGATGTTATAAACTGAACAAATTGGGCATCTGAAATCAGAGAAAATTGTTATTTTAACTTCGCCATTTTCAACACCCAAAACATTTCCTTTAATCGCATAAGGGTTTTTCATGTTTTCCCTAAGCTTCATAAAATGATTAATTGATTTTATTCGTTTAACATGCGGAGCAAATTTGTATGTTGTTACAGAATAAGTTAAAAAACCAATTGCTGCTAGCATTACCGCAATAAACGCAATTAAATATTTTTTTATTTTTAAAGCTGAAAACAAGTCTAAAGCTGACTCTTTAAACACTCTGACAAATCCGCCTTTTGAGTAATCCATTGCTACCAAGCCGATTAACAAATTCAAAACATAAGTAAATGCACATAAAATGCAAAGTTTTTTAATTTGGAATAAACTTATAAATAGCAATATCATTGAAATTGCAAACGAAATTATACCCAAAGCCGAAATGTATGAATAAGGCCTTTTAAAAACTTCTAAAAATCTGAACAGTTTATATTGAGAAAGCTTTTTTGAAGCCATTAATAAAGCTATAAATGAATATAACAATAGTCCCCAAAAAGCGAGCGGAACACCTAAAAATTGTGAGTCTATTGTTTTTGCAACAGAATCACAATCAATAAATTGATTAATTGTACAAAAACTTTTCGGAGCATTTTCAAGAAAATTCGCGTTGTAATAAATAATTGCCAATTTTATTGTAGTAACAAAGCCAACAAATGCAATAATGCCAATGGCTACTTTTTTCCAAATCGCAATTACTCTGTTTTCTTGATTTTCCATTTATAAACTCCTATTATAAAATTTTTCTATTAAATTTCAGGCAAATCACCTTTTACTGTTGCAACTACATCACAACCCAAGTTAAAAGCCTTATGCAATGCTCTTATAGCGTCATTTGCAACATCAGCATCAACAAGACAACTAATCTTAACCTCGCTTGTTGAAATCATTTTAATATTAATATTCAAACTTGCTAAAGTATCAAACATTGTAGCCGCAACCCCTGGTCTATCAACCATTCCTGCACCAACAATTGAAACTTTTGCAATATTTTCATCAATATGAATTTTATCCATATTTATAGTATTAGTTAATCTTTTAAATAATTCCATTGCCCTAGGTAAATCTGTTTTACTAATTGTAAAAGCAATGTCGTTAGTATTATTATGTAATCTTGCATAAGATTGAATAATCGTATCAACAGAGATATTTTCATCTGATAAAGTTGTAAATACTTTTGCTGCAACCCCTGGTTCATCAGGAACATCACAAATTACAATTCTTACCATTGACATATCAACAGCCACGCCTGTAACTGGTTTACATAATTCCATATCATTAACTTCCTTTATAAGTGTGCCCATATTCTCTAAATTAAAGCTACTTCTAACTCTAATCGGCATATTAAATTGTTTTGCTGTTTCAACAGAACGAGGGTGTAAAACATTCGCACCCACACTTGCCAATTCTAGCATTTCATCATAAGTTACCAAATCTAACCTTGAAGCATTAGGAACAATTCTCGGATCTGTTGTATAAACACCTTCTACATCTGTATAAATATCGCATCTTTCAGCGTTCAAAGCAGCGGCAATAGCAACTGCCGAAGTATCAGAACCACCTCTGCCTAATGTTGTAATTTCGCCATCTGGAGTTACCCCCTGAAACCCTGCAACTACAATTATCTTACCTTCATCTAAATATTTACGTAATTTATCTGTTTTAATATCTATAATTCTTGCTTTGCTATGTATGTTTTCTGTAATAATACCAAATTGCATAGCATTCATACTAACTGCATCAAATCCTTGAGCCTGAATTGCCATTGATAACAAGGCAATAGAAACACCTTCACCTGTTGACAAAAGCATATCTAACTCTCTTGAAGATGGCACTTCGCTAATATCCTTAGCCATTTTCATTAAATAATCAGTAGTGTGTCCCATGGCAGAAACAACCACCACGACATCATTACCGAGCTTTTTTTCTCTAATAACAGAATTCGCTACATTTTTTATTTTATCTGTATCGGCAACTGAAGTTCCGCCGAATTTTTGTACAATAATATTTTTCATTTTTCTTCACTAAACAAGTATATTATATAATAAATGTTTTCTTTAGCAAGCAATCATTTAATTTAATATGCAATCAACAACTTCACGAAATGCACCATCACCGCCACAGGCTTCTGTGATTTGAATATCTTCTATTTCTTTAATTTTTTTATTTGCATTCGGAACTGTTATTTTTGTTTTAACAAACTCTAAACATAATTTATCATTAACATCATCGCCTATATACAAAATTTCGTCTATATTCAAGGAATTTCTTGACATTATCTCCTTCAAAACTGTTAATTTATCCCTTATGTCCATGTGAATTTCGGTCAAATTAAATTTTTCTGCAATCATTTCAATAATAGGATTTTTTTCTCCAGAAATAAATCCTACTTTATAGCCATTTTTTACCAATAAAGATACACCCATAATATCTTTAAAACTAACTTTTCTTGAAATAGTCTTATCAGCATTAATAATAACAGAATTATCGGTAAAAATGCCGTCAAAATCAGAAACAATCATTTTAACAGTATTTGGTATCTTCATAACTATACCCTTCTTAATTTGTCTATTATTGGCAACTCGCTTGAATAAACTCGTTTTTCGCCATCACCTAAAATTGTTTTAATTTGTCTTATATCCCTAACAACTCTGAATAAACCGTTATACTCTAAACTTGCAGCCTGATCAGACCCCCACAAGGTTCTGTCAATAGTAATATGACGTTCAACTGCGTTTGCACCTAACATTGCAGACAAAATTGTAGGCAAAATGCCTTTTTCATGTCCTGAAAAACCTACTGGACAAGAATAAAGTTCGCGTAATTTTGTTATTACACGCAAATTAATTTCTTCATTTACTGTTGGGTAGGTAGAAGTACAATGATACAAAATTAAATCATCTTCTCCCAAAACTTCAACTGCATGTTTAATTTGCTCCAAAGTGCTCATGCCAGTCGCTAAAAATATTGGTTTACCTTTACTTCTGGTATATTTCAAGAGTTCATCATCAGTAAGTGAAGCTGATGCAATCTTGTAACAAGGAGGATTAAATTGTTCAATAAAATCAACAGAAGCCTTGTCCCAACAAGATGCATACCAAATTATACCTTTTTCTTTACAATATTTATCAATTTCTTTATACTGCTCTAAACCAAATTCAAGTCCGCGTTTTAAGTCCCCATTTGTTTTACCAAAAACACTTTCTCTTTCTTTTGCCAATTCTTCTTTAGAATAAACGACATCAACAGTTCTTTTTTGAAATTTTACTGCATCACAACCAGTAGTAACAGCCAAATCTATTAACTTTTTTGCCAAATTTATATTGCCGTTATGATTAATTCCAATTTCTGCAGTAATAAAACAAGGAAAATCATCACCAATAGTTTTATTCGCTATCTTTACAATTTTTCTCATCGTTAAATCCTAATCTAAATATTTTTTGTACAAGCCAAATTCTTCAGAATTATACTGAGAATTTGAATTATCTTCCTCTTGAGGAGCATTATTTTCTATCTCTATATCTTCATACGCGTCTTTATCTTTATTATACAACTTGTCTAAAGGTAACTGACTTGATAATTCCTTTGATAACATACATTGCTCTTGTTCAGATTCAGATTTAGTTTTTCTTTTATCTGAATTTTCACTCAAATCCTTAATCAAATTAATTGAGTCATTAGTAACTCCAATTAACATTTTTTTACCGCCTAACTCAATGACATGTAAAGATTTATTGTTTCCGATTTGAGTAGTTGAACGTATAATAATTTTTGAATCGTCCATATCTTTATATTGTTTTTTTATTGTTTTGTAACCAATAACGTTAAGCTTGGCATAAATAATTCCTGTGATATAAATTAATACAATCACAACACCCAAAGCAATTAAAACAGAAGCATAGTTGCTTTCAGTTGAACGTTTAAGCGCATATTTTATGTTTGAGGTTAAACCTTCATCTGCAAATACAGGCTGAGCAATTAACATCAAATTTAAAACTAATAGACTTAATATTCCTTTTTTCATATAAACCTCTTAAATTTTTATTTGAATTTACATCATTAGTATAGTAACATAAAATAAAAAAATAAAAAGGTTACAAAAATGCTTTGGTACGCGATTAATTTATTTATCATATTCATCTTCCTTATGCTTCTTTTAATTTCAAGAGAAGCGACAAAAAGATGGTCAAAAATGAATGACTATTTAGGCGTAGTAAATGAAACATTGAACTCAGTAAAATATGGGGATTTAAGTAAAAAAATAAAAACTATAAATCCAAAATCTTATGAGAGTTTAAACGAGAGTATTAACACACTTATTGATACTCTAAAAGAGAAGGAAAAAGCCGTTACGCAACAACAAACAGAGCTTATTCACCAAAATAAATTTTTGGAAGCAATACTTAATTCACTATCTGACGGACTTGTTATTATTGACGGAAAGAACAAAATTTTAAGAGCAACACCTAAAATCTCTTTATGGTTTAACATTAAAGGTAAGGATATTTTAAGAAAAAATATCCTTGACTACGTAACAATTCCAGATAATACACCCGTTGAAAAGCTTGAAAACACAGAAGTTTATATTAAAGGTTATTCAGAAGACGCTTTTGAAGCAACTACAATGAAGCTTCAACTTGAAGATAAAAAGAAACGTTTTGTAGTAATTTTAAAAAACATCACAAACCAAAAGGAAATGGACAGATTAAAAGAAGACTTTGTTGCAACACTTACTCATGACCTAAAAGTTCCTATCATTGCAGAATCAAACATTTTAGACTTTTTATTAGAAGAAAAATTTGGACCAATCAATAATAAACAACAAGAAGCAATCAAAAATATTCAGGTTTCAAACCAAGAATTAATTGAACTTGTACAAGTTTTGCTTGAAACGTACAAAGTTAAAGACACAGGTGCAATTTTATATTTTGAGGAATTTGAAATAAATCCATTTATCAAAGAAATTGTTCAAGAGATGACCCCAATTGCAGAAAATAGCGATATTAAAATCAAATATAAAGAATATGAAAATATAACAATTAACGCGGATAAAATGCAACTTAAACGTGTATTAAAAAACTTAATTCAAAATGCAATATCTCATAGCGAAACCAGTAAAAATATTGATATAAACGTATTAAAGACAAAAGAAGAAGTTCAAATTTCGATTAAAGATTATGGCAAAGGAATTTCTAAAGAAGACCTTGAAATGGTATTCAAAAAATACTATTCAACAGCAAAAAGATTTCGTAAAATTGGCACAGGTTTAGGTTTATACCTTGCTCAACAGATTGTAAAATCTCATGGTGGAGAAATAACTATTAAAAGTGAAGACGGCAAATACACTGAATTTTGCGTAAATTTACCACAACAAATAAAAAATAACTAATTTAAAACTTTTGTAGTATAATGAAATTATTATGGTAGATATAGATAAACCAAAAGAGGTAAGCTTCGTATCAGAGCTTGTATATAGATTATTCAGAGTTCTTGAAGGAATGATAGAAATTAGAAACGTAAACTATCCAAAACAAGAACAAAAAGTTATTTTTGCAATGTGGCATTCAGACCAATGTAGCCTACATGGAATACCTTTTGAAAAAAGAAAAAACGTTAACATCTTAATCAGCAAATCTGGCGACGGTGAAGTCATCGCAAGAGTTGTTCAGCGTTGGGGATTTAGTACAATAAGAGGTTCTAAGGACAAAGGCACACGCAAAAAAGGTGGCGTTCGAGCAACAATGGAGATGATTGAAAAAGTCAACGAAGGTCAAAATGTTGCAATTATGGTTGACGGACCAGCTGGCCCATTACACGAAATTAAAAACGGAGTAATAAAAGTTGCAAAACACACAGGTGGCGCAATTATTCCTATGGTTTGGTACTCACCTGACAAAACCTTGGTTAAATTTCCTACTTGGGATAAATTTAAAATACCTTTAGGCTTCACTAAAATTGTAATTTTATACGGTGAACCGATTTACGTTCCTGAAAATTCAACCCTTGAAGAAGATAACGCAATAAAAGAAAAATTAAAACAAGCATTATTTGATTTAGAAAAACAAGCGCCAGAAGCGTTCAAAGAGGCATACAAAAAGAAAAAATGAAAAAAAGTTTAAACGTGATGGCAATTCAAATGTCATCAGAACTTGGGGATAAGTTTAAAAATATAGAGAAAATCAAAACTTTAGTCAATGATAATGTTCAAAAAAACACAGATGTCATTATTTTACCAGAAGTTTGGACTGTTGGCTGGGCTTGCAAGTATTTTAAAGACTCAGCAGAAGATATCAAAGATAGTAACGTAATAAATACATTATCTAACCTTGCAAAACAACATCAGGTAAACATTATCGGCGGAAGTTTTATTTCAAAAAAAGACAATAAATTATACAACACCTGCCCTGTTATAAACAGAAATGGCGAACTTATTGCGACCTATGACAAATGCCATTTATTTTCTTATTATGGAGATAACGAAGGTGATTACATAACAGAAGGTTCAAATCCAGTAATAGTAAATATTGAAGGGATTAAAATCGGTTTAACTATTTGCTATGACATAAGATTTCCTGAAATTTATCGAGCTTACGCAATTGAAGGTGCTGATTTAATGATAAATATGGCAGCATGGGGTTCTAAAAAAGAAATTCCTTGGGTTTCAATGACTCATTCCAGAGCAGTTGAAAATCAATGCTACTTTGTGGCTCTAACCCAATCTGGCGCTATTGAAAACGGCGAATTTAATTTAGGTAAATCGACTATAATTGACTATAAAGGCGAAAACTTAGCAGACATCACATCAAAAGAAGGTGCAATCTCCGCAACACTAAATTTTGAGGAACAAAACGATTTCAGAGCTAAATGTACTGTTTTAAAGGATATTCACAAAAACTATCAAGTTAAGGAGTTTTAACTATGAAAAAAATATTACTAACTTTTTTATCAATATTGCTTATATCACAAATAGCTTACGCAAAAAGCAATAATCACAGATTAGATTTAGCAATAAAAAAGACAACTATATCAAAAGGAAGTATTTCTTTTTCATTTAGAGATTTAAAAACAGGAAAAGTAGTTCAAGAACTCAATTCACACAATCAAGTAACACCCGCATCTACGCAAAAAGTTTTGACAACAATTCCTTCACTTTACACATTGGGAGAAAATTATCAATTTTCAACAAAATTATATAAAACTAAAAATGGTGATTATTACTTAGTTTTAGGTGCAGACCCATATTTAACTTCAAAGGACTTAAAAAACTTACTTTCTTATATAAAACTAGAAAAATGGGGTGAATTAAAAAATTTATATATAGATGATTCCATTTTAGACAAAAAAACTTGGGGTGAAGGTTGGCAATGGGACGACGATTTAAACACACTTATGCCAAAATTTGGTGCATATAATCTTGATAGAAATCTTTATACAATAGTCGTAAAACCAACTAGAATAAACAATCCTGCAGATATTTTTACAGAACTTTTTTACCCTACATCATTTATAAACAAAACAATAACCTCTGCAACAAAAACAAAACTTACTCTTGAACGTGAAAATTACATATCACCAGACACATTAACCGTAAATGGAGAAGTTGCAGAAACGACAAAAGTACAAATTCCAGTAAATCATCTAAAACGCTACTTCATTTTAAGAATAGATGAAGCACTAAGAGATAATAAAATAAGCTATTACGGTAAATATCCAATCGGAAAACTTCCTGCAAATTCAACACTTGTAGCTCAAATTTCTCACCCAATAAATATGGCAATGACAGATGCTTTAAAAAATAGCAACAACCTTGTTACTGAAACATTATTCAAAGTTGCTGGCGGTAAATACACAAAAAGCACAGGAACACACGCATCAGCAATGGCAATGTTCAATAATTACTGCGCAAATAACAATTTAGACTGCACTAATATTCGATTAACAGATGGAAGCGGAGTTTCAAAAAACAACCTTATAACTGCAGATTTTATGAGTCAATATTTGTATGCAACGCAAAATAGATTAGGTTACGATAAAACAAAACATTTACTAGCAACGCCCTCTGAAGGTACATTAAAATTAAGAATGTTATCTTTGAAAGACCAATTGTATGCCAAAACTGGTACTCTATCAAATATTAGCGGAATAACTGGCTATTTGGATACAAAAAATGGTAAATCTTACGCTTTTGCAATTTACATAACAGACGGTAAATCAAACGAAGCGTCTAAAAAAATGCTTGAAGAATTTATCATCAGAGAAGCTTATAAGAAACTTTAAATTAACAAAAATTTACATTACTTTTAAATTTGTTTAAGCTAAAATGTTAATATAAACGAGAGGAATTTAATGTTTAACGAAACGAAAACTCACGAAATTACTGTCGATACAGTTATTTTAACAATAAAAAATAACGCACTTCAAGTTCTTTTAATCAAACGTGATAAAGAACCATTTATCGGCAAATGGGCTATTCCAGGTGGTTATGTTCGAATGTCAGAAAACTTAGAACAAGCGGCAGTTCGTATCTTAAAAGAAAAAACAAATGTAGATAACGTTTATTTAGAACAACTTTACACATTTGGCGATCCGCTTCGACACCCTGATGCTCGTGTAATCACTTGTGTGTATTTTGCTCTTGTTAGATACGAAGACGTAAAAGTCGTAGCATCAGAAGATGTAGCTTGGTATCCCGTTGATAACATGCCAGCATTGGCATTCGACCACAAAGAAATTATTGACTACGCTCGCGCTCGAACTCGTTTATCATTAAGAACTTGTCCGGTTGCATACCAATTATTGAAAGAAAAATTCACTCTAACTGAAATGCAAAGAGTTTACGAACTTATAATGGGTAAACAATTAGACAAACGTAATTTTAGAAAAAAAGTTCTTGGTACAGAAGGTCTTATTGAACTTGATGAATTTACAAAGGCATCTTCAAAACGTCCTGCAAGACTTTACCAATTTAAACAACTTTATACAGGTGATTTTAAATCATTCTTTATTGCAAATAAAACGAAAGAGGAAATATAATGTTATTGAGCTTAGTTTGGATTGTTCAAATTGTTACTTCAATTTTATTAATCGCATTAGTTCTATTACACTCACCAAAAGGAGATGGAATTGCTGCAATCGGCGGTGCTTCTCAAATGTTTTCATCTCAAAAAAGTGCAGAAAAAGGCTTAAACAAATTAACTTACATTGTATCAGGTATCTTCATCATTTGTACCTTCTTATTGGGTTTCGGTTTAGTTTAATAATTAGACCTTATTATTTATGGATACAAAAAGATGGTACGAAGAAAATTATGATTTAGCTGAGGTGATTGAATTTATTCAATCGCTTTCTGATGAAGATAAAACTATAATTGGACAACATTTAATTCAAATTTTAATAAATGAAGGCGATATAGACTTAGATAGCGAATTTTCAAAAACTTCGGGTAAAAATTATTCTTACTCGCGCTGGTACGACAAAAATTTTGATATATCATCTGCGCTAGAGTTGCTTAAAACTTTACCTGAAATAAAACAACAATTTATTGTAAAAAGAATTATAACCGAAATTATAATGTCTTATGCAAAAAAGGAACTTTAAAATGAAAAATGTCTTAATAACTGGAGCTTCAAGAGGTATCGGCAAAAATATTGCGCAAACATTATCCCAAAATTACAATATTTTTGGCACTGCCAGATGCGAAAAGTCTTTAAAAGAACTTAATTTAGCAGATTATTGCGTTTGCGATTTAGAAAAAAATTCTGATTTAACCAAATTATCAGAATTTATCAAACAAAATGACATCGACATATTAGTTAATAATGCTGGCATTTACACATATAATCCAATAGAAAATATGGATTACGCACATATAGCTGAAATTTTCAAAATAAATTCTATTGCACCAGCTTATTTAATTTCAGCAGTTGCGCCATATATGAAATCTAAAAAATGGGGTAGAATTATTAATATTGGCTCAATTAGCGGAGTTATGGGTGAGGCTTATGCAAGCATGTATTCAGCAACAAAAGCGTCATTAATAGGCATGACAAAAGCACTTGCGCTAGAACTAGCACAAGATAATATTACCATTAATACAATTAACCCAGGGTGGGTGGATACTAAATTAGGTGAAACTTCAATTGAGGCATCAGAATTTGAAAAAGAAGAAATCCTTGAATGTATTCCACAAAAAAGGTTTGTCGAACCTGTAGAAATTGCAAATCTTATTAAATATTTAATTTCAGAAGAAGCAAAAGGTATAACAGGTCAATCAATCAATCTTTGTGCTGGTCTAAGTGTCGGCTTTTAGCATTATTTTATAGCAGGAAAAGCATAAATTTCTCCATTATCGCTTCTCCAACGCATGTAACCAGTTTTACCCATATTGTTTTCAATTGCCGTAACAAGCGCCCAATTTCCTTTTATTACGGTAAATTTAATTTTTTGCGGACTAACTAAACTCTGCATAACTTGTGAGTCCTCATTACTTCCGCTATGCAAATCCTTAACTGTTTTTGGCGCATCAGACATAATAAACAAACCATATTTTCTGCCATAAGTATTATAAAAATTACGCCACAACATAAAACGCAAATCTTCAGATTTTACCCAACCTTTTTTCAAAGGTTTTTTACAATAAATTATTTCAACCCAATCCTCAACATAATCAGTAACCTGAGCATAAGCAAGTTCTTTTTGCTGAATAAAAACAGTAAAAATATCCGCCTCTACGCCTTTTGAAGAATTAAATGTTTCATAATCCCAATTTGCACGATACAATACAGTTGAATTGAAATCAGGTTTAGAATACACAATAATATTTTTCGGCATTTGATACATACCAATTGCAAAAGAAAAAATATCATCAGTTGAGGCAGGTAAAATATTAGCCCCAACCGATAAATTAAACATAAAAAATACCGTTAATATAAGAAGTATTCTTTTTATCATATTCATTAATTACTCCCTGAATGAGATTTCGTTGTAAGCCTTTTGTAAGCCTGTTTTCAAAGCACTCATTTGACCTTCAATAACTTCTTCAGTCAAAGTTGAGTTTTCATCTTGTAATTTTATTCTAAACGCAAGACTTTTAAATCCCTCTTTTATATGTTCACCTTGATAAACATCAAAAATTTCAGAGCCTTTAAATAAATTATTTTGTACTGATTTTTTAATAACTTTTTGAATATCTGCATAAGTAATATCTTCTGGAATTACAAAAGCGATATCTCTTTGAACCTCAGGGAATTGAGGTAAGTGTTTGAAATGCGGAACAGTTTCGTGAACACAAGACAAAATTTCATCTAAATTAATTTCAAATAAATATGCATCTTGATTTAATTTCATTTTATCCTTCAATAATGGGTGAATTTGTCCAAAATATCCGATATCTTTAGCCTGTTTTCCTAACATTACAAGTTTTGCACATTTGTAAGTATGCATATAATTAACATCTTCGCAAGCCTTAATTTGAATTCTGTTTTCCAAACCTAGACTAGAAAGTAATTTTTCAAAAACACCTTTAATTGTATAGAAATCTGTTTTTTGAACTTGTTGCCATTTAGAATTTTCAATATCTCCAGAAACTAAACCTGCAAGCACTCTTGTTTCAGTAACTCCTGAATTTTTTTCAGTTGTTTCGTGGTCTTTCAAATAAGTTCTGCCGATTTCGTAAACCCAATAATTTTTTTGTCCATTATCATAGTTGCCTTTAAAACAGTTTAAAACATTAGCTACAAGATTTTGACGAAGCATTGAATATTCTTCACTTGCTACATTTGCGACAGTAACGGCCTGTTCTGGTTTGTATGACATCATGTATTGATCTAAAAGAGATTTACCGATTAAAGAAGATGTCGCAATCTCATTTAAACCACAAGAGCGCATTAAATTATGGATTTTAGCGATAGTTTTTTCTTCAAGAGTAATCTCAGGAACAGTATTTTTTTCAGGAATAGTTGGAGCAATTTTATCAAAGCCATAAATTCTTGAAATTTCTTCGATTAAATCTATTTCTCTATAAACATCATCAACTCTGAAAGAAGGGACTTCAACTTTTGCCGCAATTTCATTTTTGCCTAATATAGTAAATCCTAATTTTTCAAGAATTGAAAGAACTTTTTCTGTCGGAATTTCGATACCTAAAATTCGTTTAATTTCAGAATATCTTAAAGTTATAGGTTCAATTGAGTTATTATCAGAACCAGCCTGACAAACCCCTTCTACCTTTGCATCAGCGTATTCAACAAGTAATTGCATAGCACGCATTAATGCTTGTTTTACAGCCCCCATATCAATACCACGTTCAAATCTTGCACCAGCTTCTGAACGATAACCAACACTTCTTGCGCTTCTTCTGTTAGCAGAAGGCACAAAATATGCCGCTTCTAATGCTATATTTGTTGTATTATCATCAATTTCTGAATTTTCACCTCCGAAAACACCTCCAAGACAAACTGGTTCTTCTTTAGTTGCAATTAAAACGCTATCACGAGTTAATTTTCTTTCAACACCGTCAAGAGTAACAAGCGTTTCACCTTCATTTGCGCGTCTTACACAAAGATAATTATTTAATTTATCCCTGTCAAAAGCGTGAAGTGGAGTTCCTAATTCAAGCAAAACATAGTTTGTAATATCAACAACATTGTTAATTGCGCGAATACCTGAAGAAATCAATCTTTTTTGCATCCAATCAGGTGATTTTTTAATTTTCACTCCGCTTAAAAGACCTAAAGAGTAGAATTTGCAAACATCTTCATCTTTAATTTCAACTTCAAAACCGCCATTACCATATTCAACTGTTGGCTGAAGTGGAGAATATTTTAAGTGTCTATCAAATATTGCGCATAATTCACGTGCAACACCAATTACAGACATTTCATCACCTCTGTTTGCCGTAGGTGCAACATTTAAAATGATATCTTCTTCAAGATTTAAAACATCTTCCAAGTTTTTACCTAATTCAACATCATCAATAAATCTATTTAAAATTAAAATACCGTCTTCTTCTTGGTAATTTCTATCGCTCAAACCTAATTCATCAGCAGAACAAAGCATACCTTGAGATTCAACCCCTCTGATAACCGCAGGAGTCAAAGTAAAATGTTCACCTGTTTTTCTGTCCAAAACTTCCGAACCAACTGATGCGTAAGGGATAATCTGACCTTCTGCAATATTTTGAGCCCCGCAAACAACAGTCTTAATTTCTGAACCAATATTTACATCTACAAGATGCAATTTATCTGCATTAGGGTGATTATTAATTTTTTCAATTTTTGCCGTAATAATATTTTTAAATTCAGGTTTTAAATAATCAATACCTTCAACCTCTAAACCACTCATCGTAAGTTCATGAGCAATTTGTTTTTCATCAATTCCGTCTAAATCTACAAATTCTTTTAACCAATTAAGCGATACTTGCATTTTTTATATTCTCCTTAAATTCTTCTATTTTTTCCAAACTATCACATTCGATGTAAATTCTTAATAAAGGTTCAGTTCCACTTGGGCGAACCAAAATCCAGCTATTATCATCAAAATACAATTTTACGCCGTCGGTTTTATTAACCTTAACGACTTTATATTTACCTAATTCTTTTAAATTTTCAGCTTTTTCAAGTGCAATTTTAACCTGTTCTTGGTTTTCTAATTTTGAATCAACTCTGTCATTATAGAATTTAGCACCTGTAAATTTATGCAAATCTTCTTCAAGCTGAACAAGTGTTTTATGCTCATACGCCATAGCCTCAAGAATAAGTAAATTTGCTAAAATCCCGTCTTTTTCAGGAATATGTCCCTGAATTGAAAGCCCGCCAGAATCTTCACCACCAATAATCGGATTGTATTTTCTCATAGCCTCGCCAACATGTTTAAAGCCGACAGCAGTTTCAACAAGTTCTACATCAAGTTTTTTAGCCAAAATATCTAATAAAGAACTTGCACCGACAGTTTTTACTAAAGCACCTTTTAAACCTTTATTTTTAGTCAAATGCATTAATAAGATAGCAATAATTTCATTTGGTGTAACATAATTACCTTTCTCATCAATTACCCCAAACCTATCGCCATCACCGTCATTCGCAAAACCAACCGTATTATGAGAGGCCTTAATTTTTTCAATAAGCTCCTGCATATATTGAGGCTTAGGCTCTGGCATACCTCCGCCAAAATTAGGGTCATGCTTCATGTGCAGACTTTTAAATTTTATACCTTTATCTTTTAAAATTTTGTCAAAATAGCCGATTGTAGCAGAATATAATCCGTCAAAAATCATATCTTTTTTATTATTTTTAATTTTTTCAAAATCAATTAAAGTTTCAAGATGTTTAACGTAATCATCTAGGAAATCATAATATTCAAACTGTCCATTCAAACTATTTTCAATACTTTGACCTAAATTTGCAACAATTTCATCAGTAATTTCAGTTGTTGCAGGGCCTGCATAATCAGGAATAAACTTTAAGCCTAAATATTCAGGCGGATTATGACTTGCCGTAAACATAATCGCGCAAGCATTCAAATGTTTTGCATTATAAGCAAGCACAGGTGTTGGCACAACGTTTTTACTATATAAAACATGAAATCCTTTTTGAACAAGAATATCAGCGCAAAGTTTTGAAAAAACATCTGCCATATTTCTTGGATCATAACCAACAATAATCGTTTTATTCAAACCAAAATTATCAAAAACGTACTTAGCTATTGCGTTTGACGCCAAAGTAACATTTTCTGAAGTAAAATCTTTTCCAACTACGGCTCTCCAGCCATCTGTCCCAAATTTAATATTTGCCATTTCTTGTCCCTTTTAGTAAAATTATAAATAAAACAAGGAGAATTTTCAATGAATTTTTTATCAGAAGTTACAAGAATTGCATATTTAGGTCCTGGTGGATCGTATTGTGAAATGGCAAAAGACAAACTCTTGGATAAATACGACATCTACCCTGCTGAAGAACCCTTGAATATGATTAGCAGAGTGATTGATTTTGTTGACGATAACCCGAATACTATTGGTGTTATCCCGATTGAAAATTCTATTGAAGGCGCAGTTCGTGAATCAAGCGATTCATTAATAAAAACAAAAAATCCAAATATTCGAATTTTATCAGAGATTGTAATTCCAATTAGACACTGCTTATTGTCAAAAGTTACAGAATTGTACTCAATTACAGGCGTAATCTCTCATCCGCAAGCACTGGCTCAATGTCATAATTTTATACAAAACAATCTACCCCTAAATTTAGACATTGTAAGAGCAACAAGCACTGCGGAAGCTGCTCGTACTCTTGATAGATATAACTTAACCTATTCAGCTATCGGTAGCCAAAAAACGGCTCAATTATATAACTTAAATGTTATTTGCGAAAATATTAACGATGATCCAACAAATCAAACTCGCTTTGCTCTAATTGGAGATTTAGATACACCAATTACTGGTAAAGATAAAACCAGTATCGCTTTTTCAACAGAAAACGTATCTGGTGCTTTATTAGTAGTTTTAAAAATATTCTCTAAATATAATTTAAACTTGTCGTATATTGATTCAAGACCTTCAAAAACTAAATTTGGACAATATACCTTCTATGTCGATTTTGATGGACATATTAAAGACGAAGTTGTACAAAAAGCAACAGAAGAAATTAAGGCTCAATCAACATTTTATAGATTTATTGGCTCTTATGAAAAATATACAGTAGAGTAAAATATTTATTTAATAATAAAAAACATAACCCAAAGCGGGCGCAAAAGCGCCCGCTTTGGGTTATTATATCATTATACCATTATGACTATGGTCTTCTTGGTGGCAAAATAGCTGGTTTTTTAGGTTTTGGGAAACAATTATTTACAGTATGATCCGTAGGTATTTTGCTACGTTTATTAATTTTTGGATATCTCAAGTAAGAGCAAGCCATTGGATCAACTTTAGCTTTGTTATCTGGTTGTACCAATTGAACTCTACCGCTTGGCTCAACTTTAAATGTAAATTTATTTGGAGCTTCACAAGTAGCAGAATATCCACAAGTTTTTGACAACGCATCACTCAATTGTGTACCACTAAGTGTTGGGCTAATTTTAGCCATGTGAACAGAAATATATGCATATTTAGTTGAATCATCATTAAAGTGGTCTTCAATAACCCAATACAAACCGTCTGGAGTTCCAAATTGAACAGTATTGTTACTAATTGTTGGGTTAGAAACAGTGTTCAATCTGTTAGCAAAGCTTACTGCAAATTTGTTTTGAGGACCAACGCCAGCAAGATTTAAAAATGGATTTTTAGCCTTTTGAGCATCAGTAATTTCAGTATCAGCAAAGCCTTCTCCTAGAACTGAAATTTGGCTATCTTCAAAAGTAAGTTCATCTCCATTTGGCAATTCGCACTTGCAGTCTTTAGTTACAGTACCTTTTTTTGCCTTACAATTCTGGATGAATACAATATTACAAGCAATATTACCTGGATTTGGTAGTATTGCACCACTTGCTAAACCAGAACTTATTAAACCAGAACTTGATGAACTTGGCTCAGGCAATTTAAGAACGCATGCACAATCGTCGTTTAGAGTATAAAAAGAACCTTTTTCTTTACAAGCCTCTTCGTCAAGGATAGTACATTGCTTAATAGGACCTCTTCCTGAAGATAGGCCTGATGATACAAGTGGTGGTATTGTTCCAGATGATGATAAGCCTGAAGATAAGCCCGAAGATGAGCCAGATGATGAACTTGATGATGTAACTGGCAACGATGAGCCGCCACCACCGCCACCACCGCAATTATTCGTTCTATAACGCAAATATTCATTATTACTCATACCACAATTGTTTCCAAAGTCATCAGTCAAACCGTCTGGTGGCAGCATTTCAGCCTTATAAGAGCACAGTTCTCGCTGAATTTGATTACAATTTCTACTAATTGCCATAGACATTAGTTTTGAGCTATTCAAATTTAGTGCAAGAACTTCTGCCTTCGGATAAAGTTCTTTATCTGTAAGTAATTCTCTAATTACTTTTTGAGTTTCAGAATATGCGCGTCTAAACATGATAATATCTTTATCAGGTTTAGCAGTATTAACTGCGACAATAGACAAAGCCGCAATTACGCCGATAATACCTATGATTATCAACGCCTCAGTCATTGTAAAAGCTTTTTTTATCATACTTTACCTCACTTTATGTTATATATTTGTACTATTACTTTTGTCATGTTGAAGCGCTCGACTTTTGCGGTTTGCGTTGTCTTGTGTTGTTCAGCATCTTTTTTGTTTGCCCCTTTGTGAAAACTTCCGCCACATGGGGGAAGATTCACTAGGCTCATTCTTCGCCTGTTCACTTTGTCAAACAAGTTCGAAATGACATATTTGATTTTACATGTTTATTTTTGCAACAATACTGCTGCATCTTCACTTGGCGTAATTCTGCCACTCGCATCAACTGTAAATCTATAAGAAGCATTTGTTGTGCTGTTTACAACAACATCAATAAACGCATTTGGTGTTGCGCTAGTGAAGTTGTCTGTAACTGTCCAACGAATACCGTCTTTTGTTCTGTAAGAAACAACATTACCACTTACGGTTGGACTATCAACAAAAGCAACCGCAAAGTTATATGCAAACTTGTTAGCTGAAGTATATTTTGGATTTACTGCATTTTTAGGAACAGCAGTGTTTGTTAATACTTCATATCTACTAATAATTGAAGAACTGCCTGAAGAACCGCCTGAAGAGATACTTGAAGCCATAGCATCATCATTAACTTTTGGGCCAGAACCACTTGATGTACTGCTTGTAAATTCTGAACCTATATCTCTTCCTTTTCCACCAGAAGAAGGTGGTACAACTGGAGTTATACCAGATGATGAACCAAGATCTGGAATGTTAGGAGTATTACACTCACAGTCACTAGAATTCCATGTCCCCCCCTTTTTTTTACAGTTTTCTATTACAGAAGGTGGAACTACAATATTACCATCGATTGTCATATAAAGGTTACAACCCACTTTAATGGGTTTCAAACCAGATGACAAACCTGATGATGTACCTGATGATGTACCTGATGATGTACCTGATGATGATGGAACTGATAAACAAGAAGACGATTGATCAAACAACGCGTCATCCCATGTATTTGTTGTTTGCTGAAGATCAGGACGACCAGGTAAGTCATCTCCAAGCAAAGCTGCTACATAGATTTTTGAAGGTTTTAAACCAGCAAAAACACCTGCTGTTTCATTTATAACCAATGGATACAAATCCTCATTATTAACAACAGTAGCAACAACTTCTGACATAGATTTATATGCTTTTTTAAGCATTATCGCATCTTTATCTGGACGTTTCCCAGATAAACTCACTATCGTAACAACGGCTATTATACCAATAACTCCAACCATTACCAGAATTTCGGTAAGAGTAAATCCTATTTTTTTCATATCAACTCTCCTTTTTAAAAAATACTTTTTAACAATATTATTCCATAATTATAACATGTTTTAACAAGCACTTGCAATATTTTTGTTTTTATATTAAAATATATTTACATACTTGATGGATTGTATAAATTACACTATATACAGCCCATGACACAATTTACCAACACTAGGAAATTTTCTATGTTTAAAAAAACAGTAATAATCACTATTGCATTAGTGCTAGTATTCTGTCAACAAACACTAGCCAGTGAAATTTCAGAAAATGAAGTTAAAGCAATTATTGTAAAACATTCCGTAGAATTAGGCATTGATCCAGCGCTTGCTTTAAGTATCGCCAAAATGGAATCAAAATTTAAACACAACATAAGAAG
Source organism: uncultured Candidatus Melainabacteria bacterium (assembly GCA_934699705.1). GTDB lineage: Bacteria > Cyanobacteriota > Vampirovibrionia > Gastranaerophilales > Gastranaerophilaceae > UBA6984. The sequence goes on along the minus strand of CAKUXD010000015.1, from coordinate 20,597 downwards.
CCCTTATGGCGCAGTAGGCGTATTTCAATTGATGCCAGCAACCGCTAAAACTCTTGGCGTTAACCCTTATTATCTAAGCGATAACATCAAAGGCGGTTTAATGTACTACAAAATGCTATACAAAATGTTCGGTTCTACTGAATTAGCTCTTGCTGCATACAACGCAGGGCCAGTTGCCGTAAAACGCAACAAAAATGTTAGCAGAGGATTTGTTAACACAATTATGGCTGATTACAACCATTACAAAAAACACCCTGATCAATCTATAATTCAAGCTGCTAAAAAAGCACCAAGGGTTCACGCTCAACCAAAACCAGTTGTTTCAACTAAACCTTCAGTTAAAACTTCTCCTGTAACTAATGGCAATACTGCAGGTTTGACTAAACACACCCTTGAAATGATTGACGTTTCTGCAACTAAAGCAGTTAAAGATTCATTAATTTAAGAATTGTGAATTGTGAATTGTGAATGACACTTTTACGCAACTCCTCTCACAAAACAATTATTAATTGTTTTGCTCGGCAGAGTGGTATGACACAATCAAGTGAATTGTCGTTTGTGAATAGTGAATAGTAAATAGGGGACAGTTCATAGGTTCGCTCTGCTTACACAGCGCCCTACGCAAAATCCACTCACCATTCACAACTCACATCTCACTAATTTGCTTTTAACTTTTTTTCTGCTATAATCAATACAAAAGTGTTTATAGAGGTTATTATGAATAAATTAAAAGCGTTTACTTTGGTTGAAGTTCTTTTAGCTCTTGCTATCGTAGGTGTTATTGCTACGGTAACTGCTAACCAGTTAAGAAAAATGCAAGCCGATAAAATCGCTATAAGTTTCCAAAATTGCTACAACAGTATGGGCTCTGCAATAAAAAACATGTACGAAGACGAAGTTAATTACCCGAAAATATCAACAGGTATCTACGATAGTGAAGGTAACATGAAGCTTGTAGGATTCGCAAACTTTAACGGTTATACTACCGTTAATGGTCAAATAGGCTTTCATAGACTTAAATTTGCACAATTATTTGCTGATGAAATAGGCGCTGAACGCGTTACATCCTCAGACAGTCTCAAATTTGGTATAATGTTTTCTGCTAAAAATGGTAGCGACTGGCTAGTTCAAGTACCAAAACCAATCGCAAGTGGAGCAGATAATTACATTGTAATTATATTTGACACAAATGGAAAACAAGAAGGTCCAAATTGTCCTGTAAAATTACAATTCGTAGATACCACATCGCTACCTGGTGTAAATTGTGCAAAACCTGATAGATTCCGCTTTTATGTGTCTGCAAATGGAAAAATCACTCCAGATACAGCAAAAATATATAACAACGAAGATTTAGAAACTTATATTCAAGATAATCACTTGTTAGATGTTGATAAATAATAGACAATAAACTTATATTTAAAGGAAAGGAAAAAGAAAAAATGGAACAAAAAAATTTGGCTGAAATCGGTGTATTCGGGGGTTCTGGATTTTACAAATTCTTGGATAACGTTGAAGAAGTAAAAGTTGAAACACCTTATGGTATGCCTAGTGATAATTTGATGATTGGCCAAATCGGTAATCATAAAGTAGCATTCATGCCTAGACACGGAAGAAACCACACTATTCTTCCTCACTTAATTAATTACAGAGCAAATGTTTGGGCTATGAAACACATCGGTTGTTCAAGAGTTATTTCTCCTTGTGCTTCTGGTAGCTTACAAAAACACATTAACCCAGGCGATTTCGTTATTTGCGACCAATTCGTAGATTGGACTGACGGCAGAAAATCAACTTTCTTTGAAGGACCAGTTGTTCACCACCCTTCTGCAGCTGATATGTATTGCCCAGAATTAAGAAAAATCGCTATTGATACAGCTAAACAATTAAACATAAAAGTTCACGAAACTGGTACTATGGTTGTTATTAATGGACCTAGATTTTCTACTACCGCTGAATCTAAATTCTTTACTAACCAAGGTTGGGATACAATCGGTATGACTGCATTCCCTGAAAACTATTTAGTTAAAGAAATGGATATGTGTCCATTGAATATCTGCTTAATTACTGACCACGACTGCGGTTTAGTTGGAGATGTACCTCCTGTTTCTCACCACGAAGTTTGCAGAGTATTCGACGAAAATATCGAAAAAGTTAAAAACTTGTTATTCAGAGTTATTGAATCTATTCCTGCAACTAGAGAACACTGCGATTGTGCTAATACTTTCAAAAATTCTCAAATGTAATTTTAGGACTATTTGAACAGCGAAAAGTTTTCAACTTTTCGCTGTTATATATTTTAAAAGGATAACACTATGATTATTAAAGCTATAAATCAATTATTTTACTTCTATTATATTCTTATTATTATTAGAATATTCCTAACCTGGATACCAACAATTGATTGGGACGCGCAACCTATAAAAGCTATAAGAGTTTCTACTGACTGGTATTTAGATATCTTTAAAAGAATTATTCCACCTTTTAGTGGCTTGGACTTCTCTCCAATTATCGCTATTATCGCGCTTCAAATTATACAAGTTATTTTGACTAGTTTCTTGGCTAGTATATTTTAAAATTTGAAAAATTATACACAAAAGGCGCAGATGTTAACATCTGCGCCTTTTGTGTAACTTAATATAAAATATTTAATTCTTTTGTGCCCACTTCAATATTTTTTGAACAACTTCATCGTTTGAAATACTTGCACCTGCTGATTTATATAGATTTATATATCTTAAAGCTTCGGACTTGTATCCCAATTCCACACACATCGTTAACAAATTATGTAAATACATTTTATTATTTTGTGCATACTGAAAAGATTGTTCAAAATACCTATGTGCATTCTCCAAATCTTCTTTTTTAACATAACACATGCCTATCATATTGTATAAAGGTGCTAATTCTTGCGTACTCTGCGATTTTTCAATTGCAAAATTATAATATTTTATTGCTACATCATATTTTTCAGAAAAATAATAACATTCTGCCATAGAATTATAAATATCTGGATTATTAGGTTCTAAAACTAACGCTTTTTTATATGCATTTAATGCTTCTACTTTTTTACCGTTATCATAATAAAGTTTACCAAGATTAATCCAGCCTAAAGCCTTATCCGAAGTTAATTTTACATATTTTTGCGCTTCTGATATTTTCTTTTCTGCAAACCCTATTGTTTCCCTTTTTATGAGTTCTTCATCATTGGAATACATCATTTTTATTGTATTTATATCACGATGTGTTAATACCCCTTTAGAACTTTCTGAAAACGCATACATAACGTCTTTTTTGTTCGGACTATGTCCAATAATACCAAGTGCATGCCCTAACTCATGCATCAAAACTGTATAAATTTCGTAATCTGATACTTTTTTATTTGAGAAAGGCTTAACCGAAAGCAAACGAATTCTTGCAGCCGATAATTCATTTTTACCTGAAAATACATTATTTGTAATCCCAGCCATATAATTTTCATTACTTTTTTCATTACTATCAAACTTATCAACGACTTCTATTGTAATATCAGCGTTTCCAGCATTTGATAAATTAAAAACAAAGAATCCATTAAAAACCTTATTGTACTCAGACAAAGCATCATACAATGCATTTTTATACTTTGTATTTGCAACATAAACGTTAATTTCACGTTTATTCCAACGAACCAACTTTCCAGTAGTATCAACCGCATAAATTAAGTAATTTTCGTTATTACCATCAATTTGTTTTTTGTCATTTTCCACTTGTTCAGGTGTCGAAATCTCGCCATTAGCCGCCTTGTTGTCAATATCTATAAGTCTTTTTTGTTCTTCAGGCGAAAGAGCATCAAAAGAATACTCTGGCAATAACGGAATTTCTTTCTTATTAACTTTATAATAGTTATAATAATTTGCAACTCCAATTATTACCAATAAAACGACTAAAATTAAAATTTGGTTTAACTGTTTACTTTTCATAAGAATCCTAAATTTATAAATTGGAAAAAGGCATAAACTAATATGTTCATGCCTTGATATATTCTTTTATTAAGTTTCAACGTACTCTCTTAAACGTTTACTTCTATTTGGGTGTCTTAACTTTCTTAACGCCTTAGCTTCAATTTGTCTAATACGTTCACGAGTTACGCCAAACAATTGTCCAACTTCTTCCAAAGTTCTTTGGCGACCGTCGTCCATACCAAAACGAAGTCTTAAAACATCTCTTTCTCTTGGAGATAAAGTACATAAAACTTCTGCCAAATCTTCACGTAGTAAATCGGAAGCCACAGTTTTAATAGGCGCATCAGCTTCTTTATCTTCAATAAAATCACCCAAACGAGAATCTTCTTCTTTACCGATTGGAGTTTCCAAAGATAAAGGTTCTTGAGCAATTTTAATAATTTCTCTTAATTTTGAAATAGAAACATTCATTTCCATTGCCAATTCTTCTTCGGTTGGCTTTCTTGAAAATTCTTGAGCCAAACGGCGAGTAACTTTTTTAAGTTTATTGATAGTTTCTACCATGTGAACTGGAATACGAATAGTTCTTGCCTGATCAGCGATAGCTCTTGTAATAGCCTGTCTAATCCACCAAGTTGCATAAGTAGAAAATTTAAAACCTCTTTCGTGGTCAAATTTTTCAGCAGCTCTTATTAAACCTAAATTACCTTCTTGAATTAAATCTAAGAACAGCATGCCACGACCAACGTATTTTTTAGCAATACTTACAACTAATCGTAAATTAGCTTGAACTAATTTTCTCTTAGCCATTGCTCCTGGTGTACCACCTTGAATAATAGCTCTTGCAAGTTCAATTTCTTCATTAGCTGATAACAATTTAATACGACCAATTTCACGCAAATATAAACGAACAGGGTCGTCAACAGCGACGCCTTTTGGAACTTCCAAGTCGTCAACTTTGTCTTCGATTTGAGAGTCCATCATATAAACTTCATCATAATTTGTTTTGCCGTCAATTTTGCCAGCAGAAACAATATCTTCAATATTATCCGTACTCATTTCAACATTCAAATAAGATTCGTCATTACTTCCTTCATCAACATCTGAACCATCTTCATCAATGTCTAAGATATCAATATTTTCATCTTCCATGATATTAACAACTGAGCTAGATTGTCTTTTCTTTGTCATTTATTTTCTCCAGTTTTTAATTTATTTAATTTATCTCTGAGTTGCATTTGTACCTTTAATGCCTCAGTTTCATCATCATTTGCTTGTTCGTATAATTGTTTTAGTTGTTTTTGTTCTTCATAAAATTTGCATGATTCCAACTTTTCTATATTTTCTTGAATAACAAAATCAAATTCATTTTCCTTCAAGTCTGTAAATGAGTCCGAAATGCAAATCAAATCTGTTATTAATTCTTGCATCTGAGTATCATTTACGAATTCAACATATAACATGTCCGTTAATTCACTAACATTATTTACGGTTTTTGTTAATTTGTCAATTGTATCTTTTACAATTATTAATGTTTTATTTGTAAAATTTACACTTTTTATTTTTTCTGAAATTTGCCCCAATGAAAATGGGCTACTATTTATTAAATACAAACTGAGTAGATTTTTTTGCGCAATTTCTTCGATAGATGAAGAAATTGTTACATTAGAAGGCGTTAATTCAGGTGTTAAGAAATCTGTGTTATCAGCTTTTCTAACTTCTTTTTGCAGTGCCTTTTCGTCAATATTTAACGTTGCCGAAACAATTTTTACATATTCAGATTGAATAATCGGATTTTGAACTTCATTTAAAATTGGCAAAATTTCTTTAACTAATTCTGATTTTTCTTGCGGAGTAGAGGCTTCATTTTTTTTCTTTAAAACCTGATTTAGCTGAAAATCTAATAATAATGGAGCGTTTTCGATATAAGACTTGAAAGCATCTGCTCCAACTGAACGAATAAATTCATCAGGATCTTTTCCCTCTGGAGGAGAAACGACTCTTATTTCGCAAGAATATTTATCATCATTTGCGGAAATATGAGATTCATCAAATTGCTTGATATTTCCAAGTCCTTGAAATGCAGTTTTAATAAGTTCTCCGCCACGTTTTGTAGCATTTTGACCTGCTAAATCTGTATCAAACGATAAATAAATTCTTCTATTTCTTGTATATTTTGATAACAACTTGACATGCTCTAATGTTAGAGAAGTTCCGCAAGATGCTACGGCATTTTTGATACCATGCGCCTGTGCAGAAATTACATCAAAATATCCTTCCATAACTACAACTGAATCTTCTTGTTTTATCGCTTCCTTTGCTGAATATAACCCGTATAGAATACGACTTTTGTTATATATTGGAGAATCAGACGAGTTCAAATATTTTGGATTTTGACCTTCTTCAATTGCTCTTGCTCCAAAAGCAATATAATCACCATTTTCGGCTTGTATCGGTATAATTATCCTATTTCTAAACCTATCGATGTAAGAACCTTGAGAATTTTTTAAAATTAAACCTGCTTCTACTAAAATCTTTTCATCATACTCTTTTTTTAAGCGTTTGTATAATTCATTTGGCTCTTTTAAAGCTAATCCTAATGAAAAATTTGAAATTACTGCAGGCGTAATATCTCTATTCGCAAGATATTTTACGGCAACATTATCAGCAGAAGAATTTAACAAAATATCCTGATAAAACAAGACCGCTTTTTTGCAAGCCTCAAGCATTAACTTTTTATCTTCTTTATATTTGCCATCTGAGCTTTTAAATTCTGGTAACTCAATATGATACTTTTCAGCTAAATATTTAATTGTCTGAGAGTAATCCCAGTTATGAATTTTCATCAAAAAAGTTATACCATCGCCACCGACGCCACAACCAAAACATTTAAAGAAGCCTCTTTCCGGATTAACTGAAAAAGACGGCGTTTTTTCACCATGAAACGGACACAAGCCCCAATAATTTGAGCCTTTTTTCTTTAATACAACTTCTTCAGACACAATATCAAGAATATCCATCTGATTTTTAATTTGCATTACTGCTTCTTCATACGCCGATACCATAATAATATTGTATCATTAATATAAAATCATGTTATAATGAGTTCATGAAAAATTACTTTATCGACACACATACGCACATTGATATGATTAAAGACATATCAATTGATGAAATTATAGACAAAGCGACTCAAGCTGGAGTAAAAAAGATTATAATTCCGTCTGCTGATGAAAAATCTTTTGACGGCATACTTGAAATTTGTACAAAATTTGAAAATGTATTTTGTATGTTAGGTGTTTTTCCTGAAGAAGTAAAAACTTGGACAGACAAAACAGAAGAAAAAATTAAAAATCTTGTGAAAAATAATAAAAAAGTTGTCGGTATTGGCGAAGTAGGTCTTGATTACTACTGGGATACAAGTTTTTGTGAACAACAAAAAGAAATTTTTATTAAACAAATTAAACTTGCAAACGAATTAAACTTACCAATAGACGTTCACGATAGAGAAGCGCACAAGGACACTTTCGACATCATAAAAGAATACAATAAAGGCTCTAACGTAGTTTTACATTGTTTTTCAGGTAGCGTAGAATTTGCAAAAGAATGTATAAAACAAGGGTGGTATATATCTTTAGGCGGAGTTATAACCTTCAAAAATGCAAAAAAAATGAAAGAGGTTGCAATACAAATTCCACTTGAACATTTAATGCTTGAAACAGATGCGCCATACTTAGCACCCGTACCGTTTAGAGGTAAAACAAATGAACCTTGCTATATTCCATACATAGCTCAAGAAATTGCAAATCTCAAAGGTTGTACGATTGAAGAAGTTGCTGAAATTACGACAAAAAACGCAGAAAAGGTATTTAGAATTTGAAAAAAGAACGATTAGACAAATACCTAGTGGATTTAGGTTATTTTGAAAACAAAAGCAAAGCCTCAGCGTCAATACTTGCAGGTGATGTCTTAATAAATGATGAAAGAATTACAAAAGCTGGCTATCAGATTAAAACTGACAAAGAATATGACATTCGAGTAAAATCAATGCCTTACGTATCAAGAGGCGGATTTAAACTAGAAAAAGCCTTAAAAACCTTTGATATCACCATAAAAGATAGGATTTGCCTAGATGCTGGAGCTTCAACGGGCGGATTTACTGATTGCCTACTTCAAAATGGCGCTAAATTTGTTTATGCAGTAGATGTTGGATATGGTCAACTTGATTGGAAAATCAGAAGCGATAAACGCGTTAAAACGATTGAAAAAACAAACTTAAAAATATGCTCCCGCGAAGATATTTATGCACCAGAAGAAACAATTGCAGACTTGCTCGTTTGCGATGTTTCTTTTATCTCTTTAGAAAAAGTTTTACCTAATTTTCAAAAACTTTTAGCGGAAAAACAAGAACTTATATGCCTTATCAAACCTCAATTTGAGGCTGGTAAAGAGCTTGTTGAAAAAGGTGGCGTAATTAAAAATAAAAACACACATTACAGTGTTATTGAAAAGGTCATAACCTGCGCAAAATCACTTGATTACAAAATTTTAAACCTTACGCACTCAGCAATAAAAGGACCTTGTGGAAACATTGAATACTTAATTCATTTATCAAATGACAATCAAGAAGAAATTTGCCCAAACGTGAAATCTATTGTAGATACAGCATTTACGGAGTTAAATCCACAACTTCTTCACCAAACATAAGGTTTTTGCCGATAGCTTTTTCTAAAGTTGCTTTTGCTGAATTAAACTGATACAACGCTTTATAATACGTTACTTGAGCGTTTTGATACGCAACTTGTGCATCTTTTAATTCAGTCGGATTACCTTCACCAACTTTATATCTGCCAAATGAAATATCGTAATTTTCTTTTGCCTGCTTCATACCTAAAAACGCAACAGGAATTTGATTTTTCTTTTCTACAAGCGAAAAATAAGCTTTTTGAATTTCTAAAACAATATCATTTTCTGTTTTTGTAGAAGTTGCCATTTCTTTTGAATACAACGCGCGTGCTTCTTTAATTTGGTTGTTTATGTTCATAACATTAACCGTCGGAATATCTAAGTATCCGCCAACTGCATAACCCCAATTAGAGGTTGGTTCTCTACCACCAACGGCAATATTACCTTGAAAACTTATTTTGGGGAAATATGTCTTTTTTGATAATTGCAAGGATTGACGAGCAGTTTCAACTTTTAATTTAGCCATTTTTAAATCAGGTCTTGACTCTTCTGCAATTTTCACAGCTTCATCTAAAGTTATATCGCAATTTGCATATTTCAAACGCTCTTGAACATTGAATTTTGTAACATATGGCATACCCATTACATTGTTTAAATTGGCAATAGCAACGTCAAGATTGTTTCTTGATTGGATTAACTGTAATTTTGCATTACTCAAATTAACTTCTGCAATAGTAACATCAACTTTTGGCTTCATACCAATTTCATAAAATGCTTTTGCCTGATTATAAAATAATTCAAATTTTTCAACATTATCTTCATTAACCTTCAAATTATCATAAGCGTATAAAAGCGCATAATAATTATCTTTTGTCGTTTTAATAACATCATTAACAACGCTTGTTAAGGCTTCTTGTGCAGTTTTATAGCCTAATTTTTTAATAGTAACCTGATTTTGCGTAACTCCAAAATCATAAATCATTTGATTTAAAGAAATTTGCCCCAAAATATAGTATGTATAAGTTGCATCACTAGCACCAATTGCATCAGAGAACAATAAGTTTCTGTTTTTTGAACCGTTTGTTGTCCAACTCAAATTTGGAAAATAACTTGACCATGCCTGTTTAATTCTGGCATCTGAAGCAGAAATATCTTCAATTGCCTCGCGTATTCTTGGATTATTACCTAAAGCATATTTGATACATTCTTCTAAAGTTAAATCAATAGTTTTCTCAATAGAACCTTCTATAACCTTTGTATCTTCGGCTTTTTGAATATCTTCAACAAATGGCGCAATATTTTTAGCATCAGGATAATCTGACTTACTTAATTTATTCCCAATATTTGAATTATTATTTTCAACATCAACACTATACTCTGGATCAATTTGCCCTTCTGGTTTAGTAGCAACTGACTCATCTGCCCAAACTACATTTGCTGACATAAAGAATGATATTAAAATTAAAGAAATTATCTTATTTTTCATCTTTTTTACCTGTTTTTTTATCTTTTATTGAAACTAAAGCCTGATGCAAGAATTTTTTAACCTCATCTAAAACTTTTTTTAACTTGCTATCATCTTTTAACATTATTTTTGAATTATGTTTCATAACCTGAACACATACAAAGAACGCTGGAACAAGCATTGTACCAATAAATGCTACCGCCATCATACCGCCGAATACAGTCATACCTACTGAATGACGACTTACTGCACCTGCTCCAAAAGCAAATACTAACGGTAAAACACCTAAAATAAATGCAATATTTGTCATCATTACAGCCCTAAACCTTAATTTAGCAGCTTCCATTGCAGCTTCAATCGCATTTCCGCCATTTTGTTCATACGCTTCTTTTGCAAATTCGATAATCAAAATCGCCTGCTTTGTACTTAAACCAATCAACATAATCAAACCGATTTGGCAATACAAATCCAAAGTATAACCTGAAACATACTGTGCAAACAGCGCACCCAGTAAGGAAACAGGCGCAATCATCATTACCGCAATTGGTAAAGTCCAACTTTCATACAACGCAACTAAGAACAAATAAACAAAAGTCAAGGATAATATCAAAATAAAGATAATTTGTCCTGTTGATTCCTGTTCTTGCAAAGAACTACCTGACCACGCAAAGCCCATATCCTGAGGTAAAACTTCTTCTGAAACTTTTGCCATTTCCTTCATAGCTTGACCTGAAGAAACACTTCCTGCACCTTGACCATTAATTGTTACTGCATTATACATATTAAACCTTGTTAAACTATACGGTCCAACAATAGGTTCAAATTTAACCATAGAAGACAATGGAACCATTTTACCTTCTGTGTTTTTGATGAATAATCTCCTCAAATCGCCTTCTTTAGAACGAAAATCAGCATCACCTTGTATCATAACACGATATACACGACCAAATTTATTAAAGTCATTTACATAAGTCTGTCCGTAAATTGACGCCATCGTTGTATATAATTCGCTAATTGAAACTTTTTGAGCCATTGCCTGAGCTTCATTAACTTTTACAATAATCTGTGGTAAAGTCGCAGTAAAAGTTGTGAATACTGAAGTTAAGTTTTTGTTTGAATTTGCAGCTATAATAAGTTTTTGAGCTTCTTCATACAATTCTTGAGGTGTTCTGTCGCCTTTATCTAACAACTGATATTCAAAACCGCCAAAGTTACCCATGCCAGGAATAGGAGTTGGTGAAAATGCTACCACCTGAGCTGCTGGGTAATTTGAAAATTCTTTCCTGATTTGTCGAATAATAGAAGTCATTTGTTGAGAAGATTTTCTTCTTTCACCCCAAGGTTTTAATTGCGCAATTATAAATGCTGTATTTTCACCAGAAAAACCAATGATGTTAATAGTTTGGCGAACACCGTCCATAACCTTAATTCTATCTTCAATTTGAACTGCAATTTGTTTAGTTCTAACCGTTGAAACACCGTCTGGTAATTGAACTTGAACCATTACAGCACCTTTATCCTCAGTTGGAATAAAGCCTGTCGGAATTACAACTCCCATAATTCCTGCCAATAATACAATTATACCCAACGTAATCATTGTTCGTTTTGGCGAGTTTACAAAATATTTTACGCTTTCTAAATATTTATCTCTAACCTTGTTAAACCAAATATTAAATTTTTCTATAATTGGAATAACTTTTTCATCATTATTATTTTCTTTCAAAATTGTTGTACATAGAGCAGGAGTTAAAGACAACGCTACAATCGTTGATAGACACATTGAACAAGCAATACAAACAGCAAATTGCTGATACATTTTACCGTTTACCCCTGGCATGAAACATACTGGAACAAATACCGCCATTAATACCAAAGATGTTGCAACTACTGCACTTGTAACCTCGTACATCGTAATAATTGTAGCTTCACGCGCCGATTTCCCGTCTTGAATATGCCTTTGTGCGTTTTCCAATACAACAATCGCGTCATCTACTACTAAACCTACGGCTAATACTAAGCCAAATAACATCAGCAAGTTTATAGAAAATCCCAACATCGCAACAAATATAAATACACCGATTAACGATACAGGAATTGCACACAACGGAATAAATGCCGCACGTTTTGAACCCAAGAAGAAATATGTAACTAAGGCTACAAGTAAAATAGCCAGCCCAATTGCGTTTTCTACTTCCTTAATAGATTCTTGCACAAATTCAGTTTCATCGTGTTCAATATGGTACTCTAAACCTTTTGGAAAACTTTTACTCAATTCTTCCATACGTTTAGCACATTTTTTTGCCAAATCAATTGAATTAGCTTCTGGTAACTGTCTAATCACAATAAGCGAAGAACGTTTACCTCCGATAAACGAATCACCCCAGTAAGATTCCGCACCTAATTCAACCCTTGCAATATCTTTTAATTTTACATTTGAACCATCTGGATTTGAATAAACTACGATATTTTCAAATTCACTGGCTGAAGCTAGACGTCCCTTTGTCCTAAGCGTAAATTTAACATCATGTGGATCTTTTAAAGGTTCAGCACCTAAATCACCTACTGCAACCTGCGTATTTTGCGCCATAATCGCATTTTTTACCTCTGTCGCAGATATTTTATAATTAGCCATCTTTACTGGATCTAACCAAATTCGCATTGAATATTCAGCAGCACCATATACATTTACACTTGAAACACCTTTAATACGAGCTAATTCATCTTTGATATAAATTGATGCGTAATTCGTAATATACAATGTATCAAATGCATTAGTTGGTGAATTTACCGCAATCATCAAAATACCAGGGCCACCAGTTCTTTTTCTAACAGTTAAACCATAATTTCTTACATCACTTGGTAAACGCGGAGTAACTAACTGTAAACGGTTGTTTACGTTGATTACCGCCATATCTGGGTCTGTACCAACCTCAAAATATACACTCAATTCATAAGAACCGTTTTGAGATGTCGAAGTCATATAAATCATATCTTCAACACCGTTTAATTGAGCCTCAATCGGCGCAGCAATCGTATCTCTAACAACGTCAGCACTTGCACCTGTATATGTCGCACTTACTACAACTTGCGGTGGCGTAATTGACGGATAATCCTCTAACGGCAACCCTGCCATCATTATTAAACCAGCCAAAACAATTGTAAGTGAAATTACAATCGCAAATTTTGGTCTTTTGATAAATAAATTAATACCTTTTTCGTTATTTTCAGCCATTTAAGACACCTAATTAATTCGTTCCTTCTTTTTCTTGCTTTTCTTCTTTTGCGCGAGCTTCTTTTGTTGCAGACTCATCAATAGCCTTTATTTCTTCAGCCGATAACTCTCTAACTGGTTTTGAAGGAATTACCCCCTGAATACCTAATACAACAACTCTATCGCCAGCTTTAAGTCCTGATTTTACAACCCAATCCTTACCGTCTTGCCCAAATGTTTCAATTTTTTGAATTTGAGGAAGCCCTTTTTCATCAATTTTATATACATATTTATATTGTGGGTTTTCCATAACGGCAATTTGTGGTACAACAGGCACATTTTCCTTTTCTTTAGAATAAATATACACAGTTGAATAATTTCCATTTATCAATAAGCCCTTCGGATTTGGGAAGGTAGCTCTCATTAAGATAGAACCAGTTGTTGGATCTACATTATTATCATGGAAGTTTTGTTCTCCACTAAATTCATACTTCACGCCATTTGAAAAATATAAATCAACCTGACGATTTACATACGCAGTCTTGTCTATTCTCAAAAGTTCTGTATAATTTTTTGCATCAAGAGGGAATGTAATATAAATCGGATCAACACTATTTAATGTTGTCAACGCTCCTGATTGTGGTGTTACATAATTACCAACAGTAATTTTTATCATACCTACTTGCCCGTCAACAGGAGCTTTAACTTTTGTATATGATAAATTACGTAAAGCATCTTGATATGCAGTTTGATATAAACTTACCTGCGCTTTATATGAATCTCTTTGAGATAAAGTCTGATCATACTGAGATTTAGCAATATAATCCAATTTTACAAGTTCTTGAGCTCTTACTAGTTGTTTTTCATAATATTTTAACTGAGCTTGTGCATTATCTAAATTAGCTTTTGCCTTGTTTACAGCCAATTGATATTCTTGAGGTTCTATTTCAAATAAAACTTGCCCTTTTTTAACAATATCACCTTCCTTAAAGTACGATTTTGTTAAATAACCGCTAATTCTTGCAACAACATCAATTCTCGAAACAGATTGTATTCTGCCTGGAGCTTCAAATTTCTTAACCACATCTCTGGTTTCTATTGCCTGAATTGTAACCCCTGGAACACCCGCCATTTTCATACGTTTAGCCGTTTGAAAACCTTGAAATTGGTATGTCAAAAATCTGGCTAATACCGCCAAAACAAATATACCTAATACAATAATGATAGTCTTTTTCATAGTCAATCCCCATAATATAATGATAATATTATAAAATAAAAATATCACATAATATCGGCATGCAACCATGCTTGTGTTACATTTGAAACAAAAATACACAAATAAAAAATGCGGGCTTTTTGCTCTGCAAAAAGCCCGCATTTTTATCTTTTAATTATTCTTTTGAAGTTGTTACTTCTTCAACTTTTTCTTCTTTTGCAGGTTCTTCACCTTTTTTTGAGAAAAACATTTTACCGTCTTTCATATCAAGAACAATTGTATCGCCTTCATGGTATTTACCAGTAAGAATTTCTTCTGCCAAAGTATCTTCCACTTTTCTTTGAATTAATCTTCTCAAAGGTCTAGCACCATAAGCTTCATTGTATCCGTCAGTTGCCATAAAGTCTTTAACTTCATCAGTAACTTCCATTTTTAATCCTCTTTCATCAAGACGTTTGAATAAATCTTTCATCATTAAGTCAACGATTTGTCTGATTTCTTCCTTGCTTAAATGAGAGAATACGATGATATCATCAATACGGTTAATAAATTCAGGTCTGAAAGCCTTTTTCATTTCTTCATTTACTGTATCTTTTAATTTTTCGTATTTATCTTTCTTTTCGTCTTCTGCAGTTGTAAAACCAAGTTTAGATTGAGTTGCAATCATGCTTGCACCAACATTTGAAGTCATAATGATAATAGTATTTTTAAAGTTAATGTGTCTGCCTTTAGAATCTGTCAAACGACCATCATCTAAAATTTGTAACATTATATTAAATACATCAGGGTGAGCTTTTTCAATTTCGTCAAAAAGAATAACTGAGTAAGGTTTCTTTCTAACTGTTTCAGTCAAGCTACCACCGTCATCGTAGCCAACGTATCCTGGAGGTGAGCCGATAAGTTTTGAAGTTGAATGTTTTTCCATAAATTCTGACATATCAACTCTTATCATGTTGTCTTCAGAACCGAATACAGCTTCTGATAAGGCTTTTGCAAGTTCTGTTTTACCAACACCAGTAGGACCACAGAAAATAAAACTTCCAATAGGTCTGTTTGGTGATTTCAAACCAACTCTTGCACGTCTGATTGCTTTTGAAATAGCAACAATTGCATCATTTTGACCAATTACACGTTCATGTAATGTTTTTTCTAAGTTCAACAACCTGTCGCTTTCGCTTTCTGTCAACTTGGTAACAGGAACACCTGTCATCATGCCGATAACTTCTGCGATATTTTCTTCTGTTACAACAGGTTTATTTGCGTCATGCTCATTGCGCCATTGTTCAGAAACTTCTCTAATGCGTTCTTTCATGTTAGCTTCATCATCACGTAATTGAGAGGCTTTTTCAAACTCTTGATTGCGAATAGCATCTTCTTTTTCCTTGATAATAGCTCTTAATTCTTTATCTAACTCTTTGCCTTCAGGTGAAAGAGTGCTTACTTTCAAGCGAACTTTTGAACTTGCTTCGTCAAGAACGTCAATAGCCTTATCTGGCAAAAATCTATCTGTAATATATTTGCTAGACAATTTAACCGCAGCTACAATTGCTTCATCTGAAATTATCAATCTGTGGTGTTCTTCATATTTTGGAGTAATACCTCTGATAATTTCTATGGAATCGTCGATTGAAGGTTCTTCAATCAATACAGATTGAAATCTTCTTTCTAAAGCAGCGTCTTTTTCAATATGTTTTCTGTATTCATCAAGAGTAGTTGCACCAATAACTTGAATTTCACCTCTTGATAAAGCAGGTTTCAAAATATTAGCGGCATCAATAGCACCTTCAGCAGCACCAGCACCGATTAATGTATGCATTTCATCAATTACAAGAATGATATTTCCAGCTTGACGAATTTCGTCCATAATCTTTTTAAGACGTTCTTCAAATTCACCACGATATTTAGTACCAGCAATTAAAAGTCCCATATCTAACTGTATAACTTTTTTGCCATCTAAAATATCAGGCACTTCAGAATTTACAATTCTTAACGCTAGACCTTCAACAACTGCAGTTTTACCAACCCCAGGTTCACCCAAAAGAACAGGGTTGTTTTTAGTACGTCTTGCAAGAATTTGAATTACACGTTCAATTTCTTTTTCACGACCAATAACAGGGTCTAATCTTAATTCAGCAGCCGCTAAAGTCAAGTCTGTACCGAATTCGTCTAAACTTGGAGTTTTAGCTTTTGTAGATGAAGATGTTGAAGTAGAGCCTGTTCCAGAAGAAACAGTTTGAGGCTTAGATTCGCCTAAAATTTTAACAACATTGCTTCTGATTTTATTCAAATCAACACCTAAATTTTCCAAAACTCTTGCTGCAACTCCTTCGCCTTCACGAATTAATCCTAATAACAAGTGTTCTGTACCGATATAGTTGTGTCCTAACTGTCTTGCTTCGTCCCAAGATAATTCCAACACGCGTTTTGCACGTGGAGTAAAAGGAATTTCAACGGCAACAAAACCTGAACCTCTACCAATAATTTTTTCTACTTCTGCACGAGCGTCTTTTAAATTAACACCCATAGATTTTAATGTTTTAGCTGCAACACCAGTACCTTCGCCGATTAAACCTAACAAAACTTGTTCTGTACCAACAAAATTATGTCCTAATCTTCTAGCTTCTTCCTGTGCCAGCATTATGACCTTAATGGCCTTTTCTGTAAATCGTTCGAACATTTATTTTTTCCTTCTATAATACTAATTTAATTTTATCTAAAATATAAAAAGTTTTCAAGATGTTTACAAAAAATAAATTTAATAGTTGACATTTTTTTTTTCTTAGTATATATTAATAACACAAACCGATAGGCTCCCATCGTCTAGAGGCCTAGGACACTTCCCTTTCACGGAGGCGACGGCGATTCGAATTCGCCTGGGAGTACCATTTAAAAGCCACTCAACCGAGTGGCTTTTTTAGTTTTGTTATTATAGAAACAGTGTAATTTAACGAGTAAACTGATTTTGTACGGTTAGATTGATTAATTTGTGAAAGTTGGCTGTGCGAGGGCGTTTTAGAGGTCGGAAAAATCATTTTATCCGTTCACCAAAGTACTCCAAATGTCCCATTTTGTACTCATGCCTCGGCAACATTTTTCATGGTTTAAAAGATAGATTACAGCTGTGTTTTAGAGTTTGTTTACCTTTGAACGGATAAATTGATTACGTTCGGCAATGAGACATTTGAAATTTGAGTCCGAAAGAATGCCGAAAAATTAGGAAAAAATTTTTTTCAAATTTCCAAAGTCATGTTTTTTTTTATTGATTCAAAACTGACACAAAGGTCGGAATTAGTGTTCCAAATCCTCTGACTCAGAGTTATCCTTCTTAATACCATGACTGAAGATAAAGAAAATAATACTAATATATATATAAATATAAATAGAGTAGCAAACGCAAAAGGTTTAAAATCTAATCGTTCTCTAAGATTAGAAATCAATAAACCAGAAAGCAAATATGTTGCTCGTGAAGTTAAAGTTAATGGTGGAACTTCTTATGAAATATTGTATTCAAGTCTTGAACCAGAGATACAAGAAAAACTTCGTGAGGGTAATACTAAATCAACAGCACTTGTTTCACTAAATTACCAACCAACAACTTTTGTATCAGAAAGTGCAAGACTACTTGGTTACGTTATAATATTGGTGTTGTTTTGCAAGTAAATTATTTATTTGCAGGTTAAATAAGAGAAAACATATCGCTTCCTAAACCAGATGCACCGATTGAATTGATAATGAAAGTTGCTCAAATGGCAGGAGCTCATGAATTTATATCGGAACTCCCAGAAGGTTATGAAACAGTAGTTGGTGAAAGAGGGTCAACACTATCTGGTGGACAATAACAACGTATTGCAATAGCAAGAGCTTTGATTACAAATCCACGAATCTTTATTATGGATGAAGCTACTTCAGCCTTAGATTATGAATCTGAGAAAATTATTTTGAATAATATGCATACTATGACTAATAACAAAAACTTCAAATCCTACTATTATAGGATATATTCAACGTTACATTTTGTAATAATATACAATACAGAGGTAAAACTAATATGGTCATATCATATTCTTCAGATATTTTTAATTTTCAGATGAAAGATTTATCAAACGCATTTGATAAAAATAGTAAATTTTCAAACTTTCAAAAGGAAGACGTTACTAAATCTGAATCTACGGATCTTCAATTTGACAATTGTCTTGTATCCGTTCAAAATAATGACTTAATTAATGCAGGACAAGAAAATTTCGATTATACAAAAAATGAGATGATTGCTCCGACTATCTTTTCTTTAAAGGATTATAAAATATTCAGAGCTACTGATATTTGCCAAAAACTTTATGGGGGGTTACTTCAATTTCAAATAGATGAAGATACAGCAAATAAAGTTATTGATATTTCAAATATAGATATAAATGCTGAATTTGATAGTTTTTTAAAAGCTAAAGGTTGCAAAAATGAAGAAGAACTAAATTATTTAAATGGTCTAAGACAAAAAATTGGTGTATATGATGATAGAAACTTTGAGCTTTTGAATATGAATTCTCTTAAAAACTATATTACAAATGCTATACAGAACATTCCTTTTTTAAGTGATGTTGGTCTTAATATGAGATTTAATTCAACGTTAGATAATGTAAAATTTAGTGATTTAAAAAACTTAGCAAATACATTCTTCTCAAAAGACGTTAATTCTATTAATGAAAAAGTTTTAGCAATAAAAGATTTATATGAAAATATGCTAAATTATGAAGATTTGGATGCTCAAACTCTTGATAATATTAAAGATGGAATTAAATATATTAATTTCTTTGTTGATAATTTATTAGCGACTACTGATACCGAAACTGAAGCCAATATAATGCGATTATGGGAAAAAGAAAGATATACCTCAGATGAAAATTCTTGGAGATCTAACTTAGATAAATATTCCTATTCTGCAAATATAGAATTGCAAAAAATTAATGCTAAAAAATCTTACGATAAATAGCAAAAAGGTGACTGATTAACTAAACAGTCACCTTTTTTGATATCAAATTTAGATTCAATTAAGCATTTGTCCATCTACAACAAATGTAGGTTTTTTTTATTTACATTCTAGTAAATAATGTCATTTGGAGAGAAAAATTATGACACTAGCTATTTTATCAAACAGTCCGTCTATCACAACGGATTATACTTTTAAAACGAATAAAACTGCAACAATTGAGCAAAATGATAGATTAAATTCGTTGTACGAAGAATATAATCGAGAAAAAACACATATTTTTGATATCTTGGGTACAAAAGCACCATCAACACTCGAAGAATTTAAAACCTGTTTCGCTCAATATGATTCTCTTCACATTGATTGGAATAAAGATTTTCAAGAATACATGACCTCAAGAGGTTGTAAAAATGAAAGCGAACTTAAAGCTCTAAATAAAACAGGTTCTAGCGATGTTGCTTCATTGAGAGAGTTTTGCGCAGAGGTCCTAAGACCTGAATTAAGTTGCACCATTCATGCAAAAGGTATTGATGAGATGGCATTTAGAACTTTTCCAATGGAAGAACTTAGTGTAGAAGATTTGAGTGATTGGTTTAATGCAGTTAACCCCGAAAGTACGAAATCCCTTTCTGAAAAAACTGCTATTACTAAAGAAATTTTTGGAAAATATCTTTATGATGACAAACTTGAAGATTTTAATTTATGTCTAGATTCGTTTTTAGAAATTCTTGAAAAAGAAGAAGAGGAAGCTAGAAACAACGAACTAAAAAAAATAGAAGAAGCTTTTGATACTGTTAACAAACAATCAGAAAAAGTTTCTTCCAACGAAAAGACTGTCTCTGTTGATACGGAACTGCAAAAAATTAATGCACAAAAAGCTTACGCCAAAGTTTAATTGTTACACACTTATAACTGTCCTAAACTTTTAAGTATCTCAATCTGCTTTGGTAATAAATCTTGCAAAGCATAATTGTCTTGTATTGTTTTTCTTGCATTATTTCTCAATTCTTGTACTTTGTCGGATCTTTTCCAAGCTCAATAAGTATATTTTTAAATTATCCCGGAAAATTTCTATGAGAAAATAAAAATTTCATCTTGTC
>CAKUXD010000014.1 GCA_934699705.1 uncultured Candidatus Melainabacteria bacterium | reverse complement strand
GCACGTGGCATAGGCTACATGTTCCAAAGAATTAACTAAGGAAAACAGGACAAAAGAATAATTATTGGTGGCGGGTGTCGTCAAGTGGTTAAGACCTCGGATTGTGGTTCCGATATTCATGGGTTCGAATCCCATCATCCGCCCCAACAAATTTTAAGACCTCGAAAGAGGTCTTTTTTATTTCAAGTAAAGTATGTCCAAATTTGACATGGTTGTATTTTATTATATTATTGAGCATAAATACATATAAGTATAGATGTTTTTAGACTATAAAAACAAAATGTTAAAGGTGTTGAGATAAAATGTTAAACGATAAAATTTTAAGTGAACTAAGAGAAGCATATAAAGATATAACAAGTGATAAGTCTTGGGTAATAACTCTTTTGTTATGTATGTTTTGTGGTTGTTTAGGATTACATAGATTTTATACAAGCAAGAATAAAACGGCAATAATTCAACTTCTACTATCAATATCTGTAATAGGTTTACCGATGGCATTAATATGGATTATTTATGACTTTTTTTTAATACTCTATAATGATTTTACTGATTCTGATGATAAAATGTTAGATAGGAATATTACTAAACAGTCTGTTGCTTTAATTACTTTCTTTTTAGGTTATTTAGGTCTTTCTGATTTCTATATAAAAGATTATAAAAACGGTTTAATTAAATTTCTATTATTTATTAGTTGTATAGGTTCTATTATCTCTATTGTATGGAACTTAATTGATTTGCATTTAATATGTTTTTCTGAAATTAAAACTAACAAATATTCTGGACTAAAAAATGATTTTAATACTTCAAAATGTGTATTGTTGTTGTTTCTATCTTATTTATTATTTATAATAGTATTCTACTATTTATCGTTTTCAACTGATAATTTAGGTCTGAATTCTATTTTAACCGTTATAAACAATATTTGGGTATGGTGCATAACTATAATAAAAAATATAATAAATTGGATATTAAAAATAATATTTTATGCAATATGCGGAATTTTAGTGGTCGCAGTTATTATTGGTAGCGTAAACGATACTTCTAAAACAACTAAAAATTTTTCTAAAGAAAAATCTAATAAAAAATATAGATATGCAATTATTTCTTATCAAAATGAGGGACAAATATTTTCCTTTAAAGTAAATGATATAAATGAATCAAATATTGATAAAACGATATGGGTAACAAATTCAAAAGGTTTTAATACTACTGCTAAGTTTTTAAGTGTTAATAGTATATCTTATGCGGATTATTGTGATAGTACTTTACCTGATTATCGTTTTAAAAAAGATTTCTATCGAAAATAAAGGGGATTTTATGATAAAACTAACTGATTTCTTTATAAAAATACCTAACAACAAGGTAAAAATAAAATTTAACATGTACCCTAATGATTCGAGTAAAAAAGCTTGGGATTTGTTATTGGAAGATGATGAAGAATGGTTAATTATGAATGAATGGAAAACAAAGCACCCAAGTAATAATTTGGGTGATGCAGAGTACTTGGTTGCCTTCGCACAATACTATCCATATGGAAGTAATTATTATGTATTTGGCGGAGTATATAAAATTGAAAAAATTATGCCTGAGATTTTTGATAATAGAGGGTATAGATTAAAGTTAACGGATATGTACAAAGATTACGTGAAAAGATTAATTGTAAAATTAGAAAAACCTATTGGAAGGAATATATATACTCGTTTATATTCTAATGTACAGAAACAATTAAATCCTGAAGTATATGAAGTTGCACCTTCAACAAAAATAGGTAATTTTCCAGGCTATAATAATGTATTATTAACACATGCAAATTTGCAAGCAATTATAAATAATGATGCTCCCGAATGGCGACAAGCTCTTTCAAAAGTGAAAGGTATATATGTTATTACGGATAAATCTACTGGCCAATTATATATAGGCTCAGCATGTGGAAATAACGAAGGACTTTGGCAAAGGTGGGTAAATTATGCAAATCTCAACAATTTAACTGGAGGCAATAAAATTTTTGAAGATATGAAGAAAGGTGGGAAGGGCTATATAATAAACAATTTTACCTATTCTATTATTGAAATATTTGACATGAAAACTGATAAATATTATATTTTAGAACGTGAAAATTATTGGAAAAATGTATTGCAAACTAGAGTATATGGAATGAATTGTAACTAATCCAAAATATCACTAGATAAAATACTTAAATTTTGAGAAATCTTGCATAAAAAAATAGACAGAAAATAGATTAATTGAAAAAATTTTTCTGTTTATTTTTTAATAATAAGTTTTTCTACTATAATTTGCTACCAACGGCTTTGTATAGTGTGATGTAGTCCACGTAGCAAGCTCCTGTTGAGTTTGCGACTAGTTTGTTTACGGATAATAAATTTTCTTGCATTTGGATTAAGTCTAATTTTGAGATTATACCTTGGCCATAGCGTTGCTGTGTGTATCCAAAATCTTGATTTTCTAAAGCTAATTGTTTTTTATGTTTATCAAGTTTTTCACTATCGCGTTTTACGCTGATTAAGGCGTCATTAACCTCTTGTAAAGCTACTAAATTTGTTTTTTGGTAATTTTCTAAGGCTTTATCATATTGAACTTTTTTTAGTTTTAAATTTGCAAGGCGTTTTCCACCTGTAAATACTGGCAACATTCCTGACGCTGCAATTGCATAAATTCCGTCAATTGGATTATTTGCACCATGTAAAAACATTGCTAAACCAGTAATATCAATTGTTGGTAAGAATTCTTTTTTTGCAACTCTAACGTCAATACCCATTTTTTCTAACATTTTTATTGCTTTTAAATAGTCAGGTCTATTGGTAATTATTTCAGATGAAATGCTTGTTGGAATTGATTTTGTATATTTTATGTCAGAAAGTTTTGAAATTTTTAAATCTGTAATGTTTTCAGGACTTTCGCCAATTAAAACTGCTAATTGGTGCATTAAAATTTCTTTGTTTTTCTTGTAATTAATCAAATCAGAAGTACCGTTTACATAGGCTTTATTTGCTTTTACGGTATCAGACGTTGAAACAAGCCCCTGACGATTGCTTTCTTGCATTATTTCGTAAATTTCTTTTCTTAATGCTACAATATTTTCTTGATATTTTATAACTTCATCAAGAGTAACCAAATTCATATAAACACTTCCAACTGCAGAAGCAATTGAAATGTAGGCAGAACGTTCATCTAATTGAGAGGCTTCATATAATTTCTTCATGCTACGAGTTTTATCTCTGTTTTTTAAGAAGATATCTGCTTCATAGTTGATTATTACAGGTGAAGCGTAAGACCATTCTGCGTCAATATCCGAAGAACCTAATTTTGAGTAAGCTGGTGAAAATCCAATACTTGCGTTTGGAAGTTCATTGGCAAATTGAAGTTTTACATTTTGATAATATTCATCAACATTCAAAGTTGCCATTTTTAAGTCGTAATTGTTTTGTATTGCAAGGTTAATATAATTGTCTAAATTTTTGTCATTAAAACTTTTCCAAAAATCCATATTTACATAGCCGTATTTGTAATCATCATTGAATTTTTTGTTGCGTTTTACTCTATGTTGAAATATTTTTTCTTGTTTTTTTAACGTTTTTGTATCGTTTTGAACGTTCGTTTCTTGAATTGCAAAAGCTGGTAAAATACTCATATTTACAAAACTTGCTATCATTAATGCAGAAAAGAAATTTTTAATGCTCATTTTTATTTCCTCACATACTTGACAAAATTTATATAAGTATGATACCATAACTTTGTTACAAATGCAACATGTATTTTTTGTAACAGATAAAAACAGGGGAAGGAAATATGACAAATAATATTAAATGTAATATGTTAGAACCAGATACAGATTTTTCACAGTCTGTATTTTATAAAATAAGTCAGTTGTCTATTTATATAGAAAAATTGGCGCAAAATTTCTTTGAAATAAGGAATGTGGATATTTCGCATGATGAATTTAGTGCGTTAAATTTAATTTTAAATCACCCAAATATTTGTCAAAGAGATTTAGCAAAATTAATTTTGCGAGATAGGGTTAGGACTGGTCGTATTTTAAATTCTTTAGAGGATAAAGGGTATGTAAAAAGAACAAACACAACCAAAAATAATCGTCTTGTAAGGTTAGTTTCTATTACAAAAGCTGGTGAAAAATTTTATAAAGAACAATTTTATATAATGAATAAAGTTATGGAAAAATTATTAGAAAAATTTCCAGAAGAAAAAATGATAGAGTTAAGAGGTTCGTTAGAAAAATTAGAAAATGCTTTGTCAGACATAGTGGAATTTAACATATAGGGGAAATATAAATGGAAGAAAATAAGGAAAAAGAAGTTAAAAAAACTTTAGATAAGAGTTTAAAGCGTTCAATAATTATTGTTGTTTCAATAATTTCAGCAGTAATTTTGGCTTTTGCTATTATTTATAATTCTCAATTTCAATCAACAGATGATGCTTACGTAGAAAATCATACAGTTCAGGTTGCACCAAAAGTTTCGGGGCAAATTGTTCAAGTGTTGGTTAAGGATAATCAACATGTGAAAGCGGGCGATTTAGTTGCAGTAATTGATGCTACGGATTATAGGGTTAGTGCAAATAAGGCTTCTGCCCAGTATGAAAAAGCATTAGCAGGTCAAAAAGTTGCCAAAGCTAATTTTAACGCTGCACAAATTGAAATTCAAAATGCAAAAGCTGATTTAGAAAGATATCAAAATTTATATAAGACAGGTGCAGTTTCAAAACAACAGTTAGATATGGCTCAAACAAAATACGAAGCGACTCAGGCAAGATTAGTTAATGCAGATGAGAACGTTATGTCTGATGCGCAAAATAAAGTTGCAGACGCGGATATTAAAGCTTTAAAGGCAGCAAAAGAGCAAGCAGATTTAAACTTGTCTTATACAAAGATTTATGCCCCCCAAGATGGCACAGTTGCAAATAAAAGGGTAGAAGTTGGAGCTTATGTCCAGGTTGGAAGCCCTTTGTTTGTAATTGTTCCAAACGATGTTTGGATTGTGGCAAATTTCAAGGAAAATCAAGTAGGTTTAATGAAAAAAAATCAACCAGTTGACATTAAAATTGACGCATATCCAAAGAAAGTTTTCAAAGGTAAAGTTGAAAGTATTCAACGTGCGTCTGGTGCAAAATCGAGTTTATTCCCACCAGAAAATGCTGTTGGCAGTTTCGTAAAAATTGTACAAAGAATTCCTGTAAAAATTGTTTTTGACGAAGAAATTAACTTTGAAGAATACAATATTATTCCAGGAATGAGTGTAGTTCCAAAAGTTAAGGTTAAATAGTAAATAAAATGTCAAATGAAGTAGCTGAAAATACAGATTGGAAACCGTCAAAAGGACCATGGATTATTGCAATTCCGACAATTTTTGCTTCATTTATGTTTGTTTTAGATGAAACAATTGCAAATGTTGCGCTTCCTCACATGGCGGGTACTTTTTCTGTTAGTCGTCAGGAATCCACTTGGATTTTAACGAGTTACATTGTAGCCAGCGGTATTATGATTACTGCTGTTGACTGGTTTTGCAAACTTATGGGAAGAAAAAATTTCTTTATCATGAGTATTTTTATTTTTACGATTTCGTCATTTCTGTGTGGAATTTCAAATTCAATTGAAATGATTATTTTTGCGAGAATTATGCAAGGTATAGGTGGTGGCGGACTTTTGCCAGTTTCTCAATCGGTTTTATTAGAAGGTTTTCCAAAAGAAGAACGTGGTAAGGCAATGGCTACGTTTGGTTTGGTTGTTGTTGTTGCGCCAATTATTGGGCCTGTTGTCGGCGGTTGGATTACTGATTGTTGGTCTTGGCCTTGGATTTTCTTTATTAACGTGCCAATAGGGATTTTAACGATTTATTTGTCAAAAATCTTTTTAGAAGATCCACCTTACGCAAGAAAACAAAGTAATGTTTATTTTGATAAGATAGGATTTTTATTTTTAACCGCGTGGTTAATTTCAATGCAGGTTATTTTTGATAAAGGTAATGATGCAGATTGGTTTAACGCGGCTTGGATATGTAAATTAACTGCTTTTAGTGCATTTTGCTTTATTGCATTTGTAATTTCGCAAATAAAACAAGAAAAACCGCTTGTAGATATGAGTGTTTTTAAGGATAAAAACTATACGCTAGGGACATTAATTCAGGTTATCATAATGGGTGTAATGATGGGTTCAATGATGTTGTTACCTCAATTTTTGCAAACAATGATGGGTTATAGCGCATTTGATAGTGGTTTAGCGATTATGCCTCGTGGTTGCGGTGCAATGACGGGCGTAATTTTATATGGAATTTTGGCAAGTAAAGTCGATGAGCGTTTATCGGTTGCTTTTGGGTTGCTTTTAATTGGCGTTGCAGGGATTTTCTTTGGATTTTTAAATCTTGATATTGCGACGATTAATATTGCTATTCCGAATTATATATACGGTTTTGGTATGACACTTGCAATGATACCTATAATCGCCTTGTCAGTTGTAACTCTTAAAAACAGTCAAATGACAAATGCAACAGGTATTCAAAATATGTTGAAAAATATAGGTGGCGCTGTTGGTACATCAGTTGCAACGACTCTTGTTTCAAGATTTTCCCAAATTCATCAAGCGTATATGGTTGACCACTTGAACCCTTTAAATCCAGTTTATACAGAGCGTTTAATGTCAACGGCTGGGGCTTTAGCACAATATACTCAGTATAATGTTGCACATTATATGGCTGAATATTCGCTTTATGGTTCAATGGTAAAACAGGCAAGCCTTTGGGGATTTATGGAAGCGTTTAGAATTTGTGGTGTTCTGGCTATCATAATCATTCCTCTGCTTTTATTGTTGAAAAAGATTAAATAAATCTGTATATATAAAATACGCGGAAACGATAAAATCGTTTCCGCGTATTTTTAGGTATATTTTTATTTTTTAAACATTTTATTAATTATGTCTTGATATTTTTCAAAGATAACATTACGTTTAACTTTTGCTGTGTGGCTTAAAAGTCCGTTATCCATACTAAAGCCATCTTTTAATACTTCAAATTCTTTAACTTTTTCAAATGGTTTTAAACCAGTTTTGTTTTTAATGTATGTTTGAATTTCTTTTTTGATTAGTTCACGTAAATTAGGATTTTTGATTGATAATGTTTTACCTGATTTTAATTCTTTTGCTAATATTCCGCATTTATCAAGTGCTATTTTTGATGGAACAATTAATGCGCCTACGCTTGCTTCGTCTTGTCCTACAAGAACAATCTGGTCGATGTATGGACTTTCTAATATAGCTTCTTCAATTGGCACTGGTTCAACATTTTCACCACTCGATAAAACAATGGTTTCTTTTGCACGACCAACTAAAACAAGGTTATTATTTCGTGTTAGCCAGCCTAAATCACCTGTGATAAACCAGCCATCTTCTGTAAATACTTTTTTT
Source organism: uncultured Candidatus Melainabacteria bacterium (assembly GCA_934699705.1). GTDB lineage: Bacteria > Cyanobacteriota > Vampirovibrionia > Gastranaerophilales > Gastranaerophilaceae > UBA6984. Next base: position 34,618 of record CAKUXD010000014.1, on the reverse strand, counting down.
GTTGCTTCTTCGTCTTTGTAGTATCCTTTCATTACTTGTGGCCCTTTCACTAGAACCAAGCCCTTTGTGTAAAGATGAACTTTTTGGAACGTTGTTGGATCTACAATTTTAATTCTTGTGTCTGGGTAAGGTTTTCCAACGCAACCTAAGTAGTTAGGGTATTGAATACCTCTTAAAGTCAATACTGGAGAGGTTTCTGTAAGTCCATATCCTATTCTTAAATTTACGCCAATTGCATCATAAAATAATTCGTCTTTTAAAGATAGCGCACCACCGCCAGAAATTGATAATCTTAAATGACCAATGCCAGCTGCTTCTTTAACTTTTTTGTATAATGTTTTTGTTGCTAAAACGTGAAATGGTTTTAAGAACGATCTTGCAATTTTGTGATAAATTGCAGATGGTAATTTGTATGTAGTCTTTTTATTTGTTAATCTTCTTTCGCTGTACATTTTGTGAATTTTATAGTTAATACTATTTTGTACTGCAAAATCAAATAAATAATATCCGATTTTTGAATTTTGTTTTAATTTTTGATAAATACCCAAACGGAAGGCTTCCCAAATACGAGGAACTGACATCATTGTATCAATATCATATCTTAATAAGTCGTTTTTAAGGTTGTTGATATTTGTGAAGTGTAAATGGCAACCTTTTATATAATAATAATATTGTGCCGTTCTTTCATAAGCATGCCAAATTGGTAAAATTTGTAAGGTATTTTCTCCAGGAATAGCGCCAAAACCTTTATCTGTACCAGACATTTGTGATAAAAGGTTATTGTGAGTTAGCAAAACCCCTTTTGGCATACCTGTTGTGCCTGAAGTATATAACATTGTTGACCAGTCCTCAGGCGTAACTTCAACATATTGAAATTCGTTATTTCTACCTTTTTCTAAAATTTCTTCGTAGGTATAAATTTGCATGTCTAAACAGTCCTTGATTAAGTCTTTTGGGAACATAATAATAACAGTTTGAACATTGTGCGCAATTAAGCTGTCTTTCATTCTTTCTAATAATTTTTCATCTCTAACAATTACGCATTTTGTTTCGCTATGGCCTAAAATATAGTCTAGTTCTTCAATTGGCGCATTTGAACCTCTTAAAACTTCGATTGCACCTGTTTTTACGATTGCTTGGCTTGTTGCCATAAATAAACCGTTGTTTTCGGTAAATAAACCGATAAAATCACCTTTTTTTACACCAATATTTTGAAGTCCACCAGCAAATTGATGAATAATGTTTTTAATATCTTGATATGTTAACTCTAAATCACAGTATTTATCTGTAACAGCAGTATAATCTAAGTAATTATTTATTCTGCGCTCAAAATAATCATTTATATTTTTTGATTCGTTTATTTCTTTTAATTGTGCTTCATCAGCCCTTATACTCATATATTTCTCCCAAATGCTAACCTCATTTTATTGTATCTAGTTTTTAATGCTATGTCAACTGTTGTAAATGAAATTTTTTATCGTATAATATTTTTGGGAAAAGATTATGTTTATAAATTCACAAATAGCAAAAGATGTTGTAAATTTTCATTGTCCAAGATATGAGGAATTTCCTGATATTGGATTGTATATGGAGCAATTAATTGAATTTTTAAATAGCAATTTAGAAGTTTTTAAAACAGAAGATGGTAAGAAAATTATAACTTCAACCATGGTAAATAATTATGTGAAACAAAAAATTATTGTGCCACCTGTTAATAAAAAATATTCAAGAAATCAACTTGTTTATTTGTATGTTGTAGGTATGTTAAAGCAAATTTTAAGTATTTCTGAAATTTCTGAAACAATAAAAAAAGCGTTAGAGATTTATCCATTGGTAACTGCTTATAATTTTTTCTGTGTAGAATTAGAAAAAGCAATTCATGCAGCATTTGTTACAAGAGATTTTTCAGCTCCAAGTTCTGCAAGTAAAGATACTGATTTTTCAGAAGCCTTTCGTTCTGTGCTATTATCTTTTGTGAATAAAATGTATGTGGTTAAGTTTTTAGAATATTCAAGATCTGAACAATAAAAAAAAAGAGCCTTTAAGAAAGACTCATTAAGAATAGCTGGAAGTATGAAAAAGATTTAATTATATTAAACCCTAATTAATTGTTTTTGCATATACCTGATAGGATAATTTTTTAAATAGTCAAATGGGTATTAAAACCTGAATTTTTATAGTACAGGTGATTAATAAAATCTTAAAAGGCGCGGATTTTTTCGAAAAAATCCGCGCCTTTTTGTTATATCTTTGTAAGTCTAAATATTACCTGTTGAACTGTTTCTGTCGTCTTCAAGAGATTTTAAGTCAATATCTTTTGAATCATCTTCATAAGACAAGTTTTGTTGAGGAATGTCAATTTCAACATTAACTTCAGCTTCAACCATTTCGATATCATTTTTTGGATAATCTTTAATTTTTCCATCTTCCAGTTTAACTTGGATTGAATTGTTCAAAAAGTGAAGTGCGCAAACTTTACCCAATCCGTCAGGAGTCATAACTGGTGAACCCACAGGTGGCATACCTTTTGCCGCTTCGATATAGTTTGAATATTCATAATTTAAGCAACATAAAAGTCTTCCGCAAGTACCGGAAATTTTCCCTGGAGTTATTGGCATACCCTGGTCTTTAGCTAATTTTACGTTAATAGAGCCAAATTTTTTCAAAAATGAGCAACAGCAAAATTCTTTTCCGCAAATCCCGCAACCTTCCATAATTGAGGTTTCATCTCTTACCCCGATATGACGCAAGTCAATACGCACTCTTTTGAAGGTTTGAGTTAAATCTTTTAGCAATTCTCTAAAGTCAACTCTTTCTGGAGCTGTATAATAAAAAGTTATTTTTTTGCGGTCAAAGGTTATTCTGGTTTGAACTAAATTCATAACCAATTTATGTTTTTCAACTAGGGCTTTGCATTTGAAATACGCTTCAACTTCTTCTTTTTTTATTTCTTCAAGCGTTTTTTTATCACGTTCTCCAAGTACTCTGATAACTGGAAACGCATCTGGTTTTTGTTTATTTTTCTCCCAGATTTCGGTAATTTTTTCATTAATGCAAATAGCTTTAAGCGCTTCTTCGCCTTTTTCTGTTCTCACTAGAACCATATCTCCGCATTGTAACTCAATATTTGAAGGTATATCAAGCGGATAAAACATATTTTTTAAATATCTTACTGCGAATTTACTCATTAGTATTTTTCTTCTTCTTTCAATTTTCTATTCATTAGTTTTTGCATAACTTCAACTGGCGTAATATCAGTATATAACGCTTCATAGATAGCTTCAGATAATGGAACTTCAAGATTATATTTTTTTGCAATTTCGCAAAGAGCTTTTGAAGTTTTAACACCTTCTGCGACAGAGCCTAATTCATTAAGAATATCGTCAATTTTTTTACCTTTTGCAAGCATAGCGCCTACTGTGTGATTTCTTGATAAAGGGCTTGAGCAAGTTGCAATTAAGTCGCCCATTCCAGATAAACCGTACAAAGTTGAAGGATTTGCGCCAAAATGTACGCTAACACGTATAATTTCTGCCATACCTCTGGTTAAAAGTGCGCCCATGCAGTTATCACCAAGTTTCATTTCAGATGCAAACCCTGCTGCAATTGCGATAACGTTTTTTAAACTTCCGCCAAATTCAACACCTACTACGTCAGAGTTTGTATATAATCTGAATTTATTTTTTACGTTTAAATGCTCTTGCACAAATTTAGCAATTTCTATATCATCAGAAGCTACACAAGCTGCAGTCGGGCAACCCATTAGGACTTCTTTTGCAAGTGTTGGTCCAGAAAGGATTGCAAGTTTTTGTTCTGGCAAAACTTCTTTAATAACATCAGACATGGTCATTAATGAGGGTAATTCAATACCTTTTGATGCGTTTACTAAAATTTGTTCAGACTTAATGCCTGCTTCTTTTAATCTTTCGCAAACACTTCTTGTACCTGTTGTTGCGACTACTGATAAAATAATTTCAGCGTTATGAATTGCAGATTTTAAATCAGATGTAACTTCAACCTTGTCCTGAAGTTGGATTTCAAGAGGTTTAGAACAGTGTTTATTTTTTAATAAATCTTCTACTAAATCTTCTTTTCTTGACCAAAGACAAATTTCTTCAAAGTTGTCTGTTAAAAGCCAAGCAAGTGTTGCCCCCCAACAACCTGCGCCTAATATCGTTAATTTCATTTTTCAATTTCCTTTTCGTTTAAAACTTTTCTTAAAACTCCGTTATGACGTTTTAATTTTTGTCTTGCAGTTTCAATATCGGTATTAAAACTAATAGAAACAATTGCAGTTTTAATTTCCCAATTACAATTTTGTAAAACTTCAAAAGCCTTTGCGTGAGTAGTGTTTGCAATTTGGGCTACAATTCTGATTGCTCTGTCTTTTAGTTTTTCATTTGATGGATTAAGGTCAATCATAAAGTTTTCGTAAGTTTTGCCAATTTTAATCATTGCTCCAGTTGAAATCATGTTTAAAACCATTTTTTGCGCCGTTCCAGCTTTCATTCTGCTGGAGCCAGCAATAACTTCTGGACCAACTTCAACACAAATGGTTAAACTAGCTTCTTCTGCAATTTTTGCTTTAGAATTACAAGTGATAGCAATGGTTTTAGCGTTAACTTCGTTTGCTTGTTCTAAAACTCCTAACAAATATTTAGGATTTCCGCTTGCAGAAATTACAACTGCGATGTCGTTTTCTGTTAAAATTTTTGCGTCAAATTTGCCAGCTTCAAAGTTGTCTTCAGCTCCTTCAATCGGCGTTTTAAATGCGCTATCTCCACCAGCAATAATACCTTGAACCATTTCGTGCGGTACACTAAAAGTTGGTGGACATTCAGAAGCGTCAAGAACGCCTAAGCGTCCTGATGTTCCTGCGCCAAAATAAATAAGGTGTCCACCTTTTAAAAATTGTTTTGCGACCATATCAATAGCTTGTCCTATATGTTCAAGCTCACTTTCAACCGCAAGTGCAACTATTTTATCTTCTTCATTTATTTTTTGTGCAATTTCGAAACTGTTTAATAAATCAATATTTTTTGTGTTTTCATTTCGAAATTCAGTTATTATTTCGCTCATCAATTTCCCTAAATAAGTTTTACTAAATTTGCCATTTCGATTGCTGTTTTTGCAGCATCAGAACCCTTATTTCCAGCTTTTGTACCCGCTCTTTCAATAGCTTGTTCAAGATTGTCTGTTGTTAATACTCCAAATATAACAGGAATACCTGTTTCAAGGCTTACTTGAGCAATACCTTTTGAAACTTCTGCACAAACATAGTCATAATGACCTGTTGAACCCTTAATTACTGCACCAAGAGTTATGATTGCATTATATTTTTCAGATTTTGCAACTTTTTTTGCTATAACTGGAATTTCAAATGCGCCTGGAACCCAAACAATGTCGATGTCGTTTTCATTTACGCCATGTCTTCTTAATTCATCAATAGCCCCAGATAATAATTTTGAGCCGATAAATTCATTAAATCTTGAAATTATAATACAAAATTTTTCACCATTTGTTGTTAATTGACCTTCAATTGTTTTCATTTATAAGATCTCCTTTAACTTCTATTGTACAACAGACGGCTGATTTTACAATAGCGGTAAAAAAATCTTATAAAAAATATACAACCCTGATACAACAAGAAGTAGCCCACTTATCTTCAGTAGTGTTTCTGAAATTTTTACAAATGTTGATGTATTTTTTATTGAAGATGTGAAAACCCCAGCAATAACAAGGATTAAGCCTTGGCCGATTGCAAATAAGAATAACATTAACATCGCAAGTAAGATGTTTTCAGAAACTGATGCAAATGCCATAATTCCTGCTAAAATCGGTGTAGAACAAGGTGTTCCTGCAAGTGCAAAAACCATACCTATTATGAATGGGTATAAAAAAGCGAATTTACCTGTATTTTTTGGAAACGCTTTTACGAAAACTGGAATTTCAAAATCAAGAATATTCATTAATTTTAAACCCATTACGATTAAAAAAGAAGCGATTATTAACCCGAAATAACTTCCAAAGAAGGAGATGAAAACTTTTCCTGTTACGGCGCAAATTATTCCGATTAGAGTAAAAATAACTGCTGTTCCAAGAATAAATGCAAGCATTTGAGCAAGCGTTTTCAAAGGTTTTTCTTTTGAATATCCGCCAACATAGCCAACAATAATCGGTAGCATCGCAAGAGAGCAAGGACTTATTGAAGCAATTAATCCCCCAAAAAATGATGCTATAAGCATTGTCAGTTCAAATTGTTCGCTATGTACGCTTTGTGTAAGTGTGTTAATAAATTCAATCATTTTATTTTAATAATTCGTTAAAATACTGTTCCAATGTGTTTTTGTTTACAAATCCTTCTGTTCGGCGGACTTCTTTACCGTTTTTGTTAATAAAAATAATAGTTGGTACTAAATTTATATTGTGTTCGGTAATTGCATCGTTAACTTCTTTGTTACTTCCGTCGATGTTGTATTCTGTAATTGAAATTTTGTTTTGATATTCAGGTACGAGTTCATCAAATCCTTTTTTAATTTTTTTGCAATCAAGGCAAAGTTTTGATGAAAATTTTATAACTTGAGGCTGTCCTTCAATTCGTTGAGTTGCAGAAACTGATTGTGAGCTGGATAAAACAACGTAAGCAATAATTGGTAAAATGAATATTGCCGAAATAATTATAATATTTTTTTTCATAAAGAACTCCTTTTTATTTATACATAAAAAGAATACAATAAAAATGAAATAAAGCTAACCCCGATTGGGTAATTTTTTTTTAATTACGAAAACGCTGTGGATTTTTTCCACAGCGTTGCTCATTAAAATTCTTGTGTACCTTAGGAATTTTATGATGAGAATGTTTTGAAGGTTGTTTCGACGTTCTTTTGAATAACACTTTTTACGGCTTCCATTTCTGTCGTAAGAGCCTTTTGTTCAGTATCTAACTGTTTTAATCGTAATTCAAGAGTTCTGTCTTGAACCTGAATAATTGAAGTTTTAGCGTTGATATCAGCTAATTCTTTTTCGTATTCTGTAATTTTATAGTTATAATGCTCCATTGCGTCGCTATAAGCTGCTTGGTCTGTTTTTTCTTCAGAATTCAATTGGAAAATTCCGTTGATACCGTCAATTTTAATGCTTTGATAACGTCCTGAACCTGAAAAATCATCAAGTCTTGCGTATTTCTTTTCGGTAATTTTTTCTTTAAGGTTTGTTGCGTAGTATTGATTTAAACCTGTTTGGTAATCAATAGGTGATGAGATTTGATATTTGTTTTCAACTTGGTTTGTGTTTCCTGAAGTTAAACAGTTAAGTAAATCTTTTTCTGTTGCAAAGCAAGTTTTACCGTTTTTAGCGTACATCCAAATTTCATCGTCAGAAAGGCTTGCAAGTTCTGGATAATCATATCTGATTTGATCCATTGCCGCTTTGATTTCTTTATCATTTGAAACGCTTGAATATCTTACTGCGTCTGAGTTTCCTAGTTTATACGCGTAATCATTTTTTGCAATACCGTAAGCGTTTAAATCACCTTTTTGACCAGCAGATTGTTCAATTTTATCTAAATCTTCTTTTTTAGTATAAACTGAAACTTCATTTTTAGTACCTTCGTCAAAAGTTGTTTTGTAGAAGTTTTTAATATCGTCAATTGTGATTAAACCTTTGCTTTCCAAAGCTTTTAAGTTGTTTAAATCATCTTGGGTACATTCTTTGAATTCTGCACTTTTGCCTTTTGTGTCTGTTACTGTGTAAGAATCAGGATTTTTTGTAACAGTAGCGTCTTTTTCTGTTGCAGTTTGAACGTTAAGTATTTTTTGAACTTGTGGGTTTGTATTACGTTCTTGAATAGCTTTAAATACTTCCTGATTGTAGTGATATGTAACTTGATAGTTATATTTTTCGCCATTAAATTCTTTATCTACGTTTTCAAGATTATCAATTTCGTAATCATTATAACCATCGCTGAAGGAATATTGTTGTTTTGTGTAATCAGTTGTTTTTGGTGCAGTTGGAACTGCTAAACCCAGTAATCTGTTAAATAAATTTGCAGATTGATTAGCCAGTGCTGTACGTGCCTGGTTAATCTGTTGTCCTTCATATTCAACGTTGGTTTTTCTTGCTGTTAAGCCCAAGTATCGAGCTTGTGATGCTGCCATTCCCATAAGCGTCTCTCCAATTATCCATACTATTTTATATCTTGATTATAATGATATTTTTTTTAATATCAACATTTTTCAAAAAATTTGGTCTAAATGGTTGATATCATACTTCTTCAGGGATAAAAATTATGCAATCTTCAAGCTGATTTCTGATTTCTTCGTAACTACTTCTATTTTTAACGTGTGCCTGATACTCTCTGATGATACTAATTACGTCATCAGAGGATATTTTAATAAGTCTGCGCTTCCCTTCTTCATTTTCAATAATTCTTGCCATAAATTTCTCCTTTCGGTAAATTCTAACGACAAAAAACGGCTGAACTTTAGTAAAATCAACCGTTTTGTTTAGAAATTTATGTTCAGATTTTAATCTTTTAGCGAAATTGCTAAACCTTCCATAATATTTAGGAAATCTTCAGAAGGTAGTGTTGACATGGTTTTTAGTGCATATTTTAATTCTTTGCTTGTGTCATACCAACGTCTTTCATTAACGCTTTGTTGATATAATCCTAAAACTCTTTCAATTCCAAGAGTTAGTTCAGGTTCTGCTTCTTCTTTTCGAACTTCTTTTATTTGTTTAACAATTTCAATTAAATCTGTTGACAATCGTCTTTTTTCTTCTGGATTTAGTTTTGAGAGTATCTCAAAAGCTTTTGTTGCTTCGTCGTGAGAGTCGTACCATCTGCGTTTAAAATTCATATATACATTCCCTTTTTTTTAGAATAATAACTTTTTTTTTAAGAAAGGTCAACTTTTTTTTAATTTTTAAAAAAAGTGGTACAATATCAAAATGGGGTATAGTAGATTTAAACAAATACTATTAATTCTGGTAGTTATATTTACAGCGTTTGTGCAGAGTGTATTTGCTGATGAAAAAATTACATCAGTAAATTATGATACTTCTGCAAATATGTTATACCTTATGTCAAGTGCGTATAATCCAAATTCTGAACCAATAAAAATAGTTCATTTGTCCAATCCAAACAGAATTTATTTTGATATTCAAGATGCGGTGCTTACTGCGGGTCAACAGAATTTTCAAATTTCTTCTGGTGGAGATTTAAGGCAAATTTTAATTTCGCAAAATTCTACAAATCCAAATATTGTAAGGGTTGTTGTTTATTTGTCTGAAAATTATGATACAAAAAATGTTAAATTGTTGAAATTTAAAAATAATTATTTTGTTACTTTTAATAAAAAAATCTGTATAGATGCAAATTACATGCATACGAGTTATAGAGATGTAAAGTTTGAAACGTCGGATTATTATTCATTTATATCAATGGTTTCACAAGCAGTATCAGCAGAGGAAAAGCCTTTAGGTAATACATCTTCTTCTGCTGGTGAAAAAGTGTTAAATCAAATTCAGGTCGCATTTGAAAATTCAACAATACCAGTTAATGTAAAAACTTCTTATCAAAACGCAAATGTAACAAGCGTTAGAAAAGATTTTAAATTAAAAACCCGTTATTATTTAAATTCAATTCAACCAAAATCTAATGGTATATTATTAAGTGGTATAGGTTCTTTTTCAATGGAAAAGCCAATGAAATTAGGCGCGCCAGAACGTTTAATTTTTGATATGCCTAATACATACACAAATCCTGCACTACGTTCTAAAATTTTTAAATATGGTACAGATACAATCAGAGTTGGTCAATTTGAGGCGAATAAGTCCAGAGTCGTTATTACGACTGATAATGCGGATAAATATATTCCAATTTATTCTGCAGATAATCAATCAATTTTGATTGCAGATAAAGAAAATTTAAACCATGATAAACTGACAAATATAATGACAAATCTTGCGAGTTCAAAGGTTACAAAAACTAATGCAAGCAATTATGGTTTGAATTTTTATTTTACGAAGCCTGTTGTTTATGCGGTTAAGCGTGAAAATACCAGTTTAACGTTGTATTTCTTTAACGCAGTTCAATATAATGACCAAGATTTTAAATCAACGGTTAGAGGAACAGAGGTTTCTTCTTCTCGAATTGATTTAATGCCAAGAATTGGTTTGAGATATTCAATTCAATTGGATAAAAACGACACAGTAAAAGTTTATACAGGCGCAGATGCGAGAACTGTTAAACTTGCGATTAAATCTACGCCAAAAGAAATTACAACAAAACGTCAACCAGAACCAGAAGTGTCTTTACCAACAACGCCTCCAGAAAAAATAATTAAACGTAAATCAGGAGAAAAAGTTGTTGTAATTGACCCAGGACATGGAGGAACTGATTATGGCGCAATTCGTGCAGGTATTAACGAAAAAGATATTACTTTAGATGTGTCAAAACGTGTCGCATCAATACTTCGCTCAAACGGATATAAAGTGCATTTAACTCTTAATGAGGATAAATACGTTTCTTTGCAGGGGCGTGTTGATATTGCAGAAGAGGTTAAACCTGATATCTTTGTAAGTATTCACGTAAATTCAAGCGAAGGAACTACTGCAACTGGTATTGAAACTCATTATTACCACGATTACAGTATAGATTTGGCAAAAAAAGTTCATACGAGTTTGGCAAAAAATGTAAAATCTCCTGATAGGGGTTTGTTTAAATCTAAATTTTATGTTATAAATCATACTACAATGCCTGCAATCTTAGTTGAAATAGGATTTATTTCAAACGAAGAAGAACGCGCAGAACTTGTTTCTGAAAAACGAAAACAGGCAACGGCAAAAGCAATTGCAGAAGGGATAATGAATTATTACAAGCAACAACAAAAATAAGAATAGACCAATTGCAATTTTCGATTCGGGAGTGGGCGGTTTAACCGTTTATAAAAAATTGAAAGAAATTTTGCCAAAAGAAGATTATATTTATTTTGGTGATTTGAAAAATTGTCCTTATGGTCAAAAAACAAAACAACAACTTATTGATATAACTTTTGATATTTTTAATTATTTTAAATATGAAGAAGTTAAGGCTGTTGTTATGGCTTGTAATACAACATCTGCGAATGTTTATGAAGAATATAAAGATAAATATGATTATACATTGTATCCAATAATTCAGTCGAGTGCAAAGGTTATATCGCAAATGCCGATAAAGCGTTTAGGTGTTTTTGCAACCTCTGCAACAATAGCGTCTGGAGTTTATAAGCAAGAAATTACTAAGTACAATAATGATATTGATGTTTTTGAAATGTCTTGCCCAGGGTGGGTTCAGATTGTTGAAGGAAACAAGCAAAATGACGAATTAAGTCAAAATTTGATAAAAGAAAATTTGGATAAAATGCTTGAAAATAATCCAGATAAAATTATTTTAGGCTGTACCCATTATCCATTTTTATTAGATGTGTTATCAAAATTTGCACCTCGAGAAATGTTTATCGACCCAGCTGAATATTTTGCAAATTTCATTAAAGAAGATTTGCAAAAACGAGATTTGCTGAATGAAAACGGTGGAAATGAAGATTTTTATGTTAGCGCAAATCCTAATGAATTTAAGATTGCTGCAAAAATGTTTTATGAACTTCGCAAAGCACCAAAATTAATTCAATTTGCACAAGCGTAAAGTAAATTTGTGAATTTTAAATTATAAAAAGCCCCGCAACATCGTTGCGGGGCTTTTTAGTTTTATAAACTATAAATTTAATAATTGCTTAACTTCTCTACGTTTAACTTTTCGTGTTGTTGTTTTTGGAAGTTCGTGTTTGTAAACTACAATATTAATTGGTCGTTTGTAAGGTGCAAGATGTGAAGACAACTGTTTAACTTCTTCTCTTACAAGTTTATTTAATTCTTCATCTGATTTACCATTTGCGAAATTTTCTTTTGGAACAATTACTGCAACAATTTCTTCGGTACCGTCTTTTGCACCGCCTGCGCGAGATGAACCCATTACGCAAATTTCTGCAAAGTTGTTACTAGCTTCAAGAACTGCTTCAACTTCTTCAGGGAATACTTTTTTACCACCTGAAAGCACAATCATGTTTTTAATTCTGCCTGTAATATGAATATGTCCGTCTTTGTCTAAATGACCGATATCACCTGTGTGTAACCAACCGTCTTCATCAATAGTTTCTGCGGTAAGTTCTGGTTGATTATGGTATCCTTTCATTACAGAAGGCCCTTTTAATTGAATTTCGCCTGTTTCTTTATCAATTCTGCATTCAAAACTTGGTAATGGTTTTCCAACTGATGTGTAATCCTTACGTTTGTCGTAATTTACAGATACAACAGGGCTTGTTTCTGATAAACCATAACCAGCATAAACTTTAATACCAATTGTTTCAAAGAAGTTAGCAACATGTTTATCAATTGGCGCACCGCCAGAGATACAACCTCTGAATTGTCCGCCAAAATTATCATGAATTTTTTTGAAAATCATTTTCTTAATTCTGAATGACGGAATAAATCTAGCAATATTGTACATTACAGGGAATACCTTGCGTGCAACTGGATTGTTGTGAATTTCATTTTCAATACCTGCTTTTAATAATTTTAAGAACGCAGGAACAACCACCATAAATTGTACTTGTTTTTCTCTCATAATCATTAAAATATCCTTTGGTTTTAATGATTGTGTGTAATATACAGATGTACCAAATAACAAGAAGGTTGAGAAACCTACCGTTAATTCAAATAAGTGGTTCATAGGTAGGATTGATAAAATTTTTGTATTTTCGCCTTCTGGCAAGAAGTTGTGAACAACAGTGTTCAAATCGTTTAACTGAGCAAGCATGTTTCTAAATGAAATTTCTACACCCTTTGGATTTCCTGTTGTACCTGATGTATAAATAATGAACGCAGTTGATTTAGAACTTCTATGACGCCATTTGCAATTTGGAGTTGAATTAATTGTGTATAAGCTAGGAAGTGTCATATTATAGCTTGGTTCGTCCATAACAATAACGTGTTCAATAGATTCAATTTCTTTTTGAATTTCTAATGCTTTTTCAATATACGTTTGAGAAACTAAAAGAACTCTAGGTTGGCAGTCTTTTAGAATTGAAACAAGTTCATATTTTGTCAATTTAATATCTAAAGGAACAGTTGTTGCTCCTGAAAGAATTGATGCGAATACGCATGCGCCATATTCTGGTTTAGATTCAGAAAGAATAGCAATTCTGTCGTTCTTTTGAATACCAATTTCGTTAATTAGGTAGCTACCAAGTTTTCTTGATAAAAGTCCTAAACCTTTGTATGTAAATTCTTTCCAGCCAAGAGAAGTTTTAATTCCTAAAGCAACTCTATCGCCGTAAACATCTGTTTTGTCTTCCAATAATAAAAGAACGTTATTTGATCTATATTTCATCTTCCTCACCTATTCTTTGTGCATTTATATGCTAACGTGCTAGTATTATAAACTAAGTGAAGATGAGATGTCAAACCTGCTATGCATGTAATATTTATTATATACATGTGAAATAATTACTGTATATATATGAATTATCAAATTATAGCTAATGCAAACGAAGGATATTTCTATTGTTTTAATGTAAAAAAATGTAAACATACCGTATAATAATCATGATTATTATTGACTTTTAGCCAAAGGTCATTAAGAAGAAAAAGAGAGTAACTAACGAAAAGAAAGACACTAGTATATATAAAAAGATAGGAGAAACCGCTTATGGGAATGGCAGCATCACAGGCAAGATATTTAGGTCTTACCGCAAGAAAAACAAACGTAGAATATGAAGGGCAACAGATTAATCAGGCGCGTACTGCGTTGGGTAATCAGTCTGCAAATTTATGGAATCAAATGCTGGGTTTAACTATTCCGACTGTTCCAAGTATTACAAATTATACGACATTGCAGTATTCATTTAATGACGGTATTAACACTTATGTGGTTTCTGATATTCAGTCAGTAGATAAGAAAGACGCTGATGGTACAGAGTACAATAAATTGGTTACTTACTACTTCTATGAAGATGTATATAAAGGTGTTGAAACAACAAATTCTAATCCGCAAGTACAAAAAACAACAACTACAACAACAAAAACTGAAACAAAAACAGGTACTACTGTTGACGCTTCTCAAAATGACAAATTCCAATGGGATGCTGTTAATAATAAATTCCAAGTTTGGGACGTTAACAATAATGCTTACATAGATTCAGATTATGCAAAATTGGATACAAATGATCCTGCGGATAAAGCAATATATGATGCTTATGTTGAGGCTTATGCACATTCAAATAATGGCGCAGTATTTGATGGTGATTTATATAAATACACAGGTTATGATGCTGCGGGTAATGCTATAACTAAATACACAACCACTCCATTAACTGACGCAATTACTCCAGATACAGAAGTCGCAAACAATATTGTGAACCCAAATGGTACTTACCAAGAAGAAGTAACGACAACAACAGATTCTTACAAATTAGGCAACTCAACGGCTGAAGTTGTTACATTAGCAGACCCAACAAGCTTGGTAGACCAAACTGCATTACAACAAATCATTAATGATTTCGGCAAAGCAGGCGGCATAACAAAAGCAATGGTTGATGCTGGTGAAGTATATAAATATGAAAAGAATGGCAATACTTACTATGTAACAAAAGCTGAATTAGATGATTGTGTTGCAAAAACAAAACATAAAGAAGATCCATATTCAATTTCATCTGGTATGGACTACCAACCATCATTGACTCAATATTATGCAACTACAATGAAAGAAAAAATTACTAATACTGATTATGCAGTAATGGACGATGCTTCAGGCTCTGGACGTTTTGCTAATATGAAGTTGAAAAATATGAGTACAAACTTTGAATTAAAGGCAGAAGAAACAACAAACCAAGCTGCATACAATGATGCGATGAATCAATATTATTATGATTTGAATCAATACGAAAAACAAATGTCAGATATCAACGCAAAAACATCTTTAATTCAAGAACAAGACAGAACTCTTGAATTGAGATTGAAGCAGTTAGAAACAGAGCAAAAGGCTCTAACAACCGAAATGGAAGCCGTAAAAGGCGTACTTCAAAAGAACGTGGAAAGTACATTTGGTACGTTCAAATAATAAATTTGAGCTTCTTTGTAAGCTCGTTAAGAAGATTGCAGGTGTGTTTAATCGCACACTTGCAAAACTTCAAAGGGTATATTAATTGGGTAACTCCAAAGATTACGAGGATAAATTATGTCATACAAAAACGATAGTTTATTAGTAATAGCAAACAAATTTGGCTCCGCATCAAGTGATGCTAAAGTTCAATTGTACGAAACTTACGACAGATTAAGAGATTTAACTGTATCTGGTTCAGCAAGTTCTGGTACTGGTTTTGAACTTGCAGGTGGCGCTTTGTATAAATTGGCAAGCTTGTTTGCTCCGTCATCATTTATGTCAACTTTGGGTGGAACTCAATCTTTTAACATTCCGGGGACTTCATACTGGTCGCCAATCACAGGTTCTACTGCACAAGTAAATGGTACAACTTCAGCATTTGGTATTGGAAATTTAGGTAACTATTCAGGTTTTCCAGGTGGTGCTGCGGGATTATCATTAAGCGGTTTTGCAACTGGTGGTGCATCTTCAATTACAGATGGGTTATTATCAGGTTTAGGAACTTCTGGTGGCGTTGTAACAGGTGGCGCGTCTGCCTTAGGCGGTATAGCTGATATTGCAAGCGCAACTGCTTACGGTGTTGGTACTGCAAATGGTTATGGTATTGGTATGCAAAATGTTGTAATGCCAATAGCAGGGCTTATTTCTGGTTGGGGTGGTATTATGACCGCGGCTGCTCCATATTTAGGCGAATATGGTTTGCCTGCAATTGTTATGGGTAACTTGATGCAAGGTACTTCATCGGCAGCGTTGGCGGCATACCAAAACGTATCTGCAAATGTTTTATCTAACGCTGACACAATTCTTTCTAACAAAGTTAGAAACATTGAAACAGTTTGCAAAATGTTGGATACCCAAGGTGAAATTGTTAGAAAAATGTTGAAAGAAGGTATGGATTCAGATTCAAAAGCAATCCAAAACTTATAGTTAAATTATGAAAACACGTACTTATTTAAGAATGATAATTTATAAAGTCTTTATAAATAACATATTTATAAGGACTTTAACTCATATTGTAAATTTTTATTACAATTTGTATAAAAAAATCCCTTCAGGGCTAAAGTTTCACAAATCTGTGCCGATAACATATTCGGATATGAAGAGAAAAATCGTTTTCTTGAGTATCACAGGTGATAAGATAGACTGTACAACATGATTAAGACATGTTACAAACATGCTAAAAAATAGGCAATAAAAGGTTATAACATGTTTTTAAATATGTGAAGGTCAATCTATAAAGTTTAACAAAAGGAGAACTATATGTTCCAAGCAGAAGCTTTACAGACTAACTTCAAAAGATTAATGAACTTCTTCGCATATACAAGGAATTATTTCGTTAAGAAAAATCCTATAAAAGCGATGGCAGATGATTTTGTCGCAGGGTTGAAAGATGCCTTGACTATTCGTAAAAAGCTAAAAATGGCTGAATACAGACTTAATTATCATAAGTACCAATTCAACAAAATGGAAGCATTAATCGCAGAAAATAATCAACATAATTTCTTAAAAGGAAAAAATTTAGACCAAACTAGATAAGGATTTAAAAATGGGTTTATTGACAGCTTCAGCAAGAATGTTTGCTCTTAATTCACAAAGATTGGATTTAGAATATAAAATACAACTTGTTTCACAAGCAAAAACAGATTTAGCGGCTCAAGAGGCTCAATTGATTAATGCAGGTACTGATTTAAGTGCAGATAGTCCTGTTTTGAAACAATTGAATGCAAGAAAAGAAAGAATGCATTTGTTAGAAAAGAAATTAGACCAGCAAATGCTTCAATATCAATCTCAATTGAAGA
This sequence comes from uncultured Candidatus Melainabacteria bacterium, assembly GCA_934699705.1. Classification (GTDB taxonomy): domain Bacteria; phylum Cyanobacteriota; class Vampirovibrionia; order Gastranaerophilales; family Gastranaerophilaceae; genus UBA6984. The sequence goes on along the minus strand of CAKUXD010000014.1, from coordinate 17,623 downwards.
TGATAAATACAGAATTTGCATCTTGTCAGCAACAGTTTGATAGTAATGTTAAATCATCTTGTTCATACTAATAAATTGTTTATAAAATTTTAAAAAGGTTCTTGTTTTGGCAAGAACTTTTTTTATTTAACAAAGTTTTTTATGAAATCCATAATCTGTTGAAATATTTCTGCCGATTGCCTGAATTTTTGCACTAATACAACTTCTGCAATGAGCTGGAGTATCGTTAACGCAAATTTTTCCAGGGTAAATTTCATATTTTCTTCGATAATCACCTTCTGTAACATTTGGCATAACAACATTTGCTCCTGATTGCAGGGCTATAATTCTACCATTTGGGTTGAGTGTTTCCATTGCAGTTGTGGCAGGAATGTTGATTGTAGGTAATAATAATCTTGTTAGCGCCATAACTTTTAGAGCTAATTCAAAACTTCCGCCGTTTGCTTTGTGTAGTGGTGTGTTTGGGTTTGGAATAAATGGACCAATTCCTATCATATCGGCATCAATTTCTTTAAAAAATAAGATGTCGTTTGCTAAAGAGTCGAGAGTTTGGTTTGGTAAGCCTACAAGACAACCGCTTCCGATCTCGTAATCTAATTCTTTTAAATTTTTTAAACATTGAACTCTGTTTTCAAAACTCATATTCGGGTGCATTTGTTTGTAAAGCTCTTTGTCGGTTGTTTCAATTCTTAGAAGATATCTATCAGCTCCAGCTTGTTTGTAGGCTTTGTATTCTTCAAAAGTTTTTTCGCCAATACTTAAAGTTATAGCCAGATTAAAACTTTTAATTTTTTTGATAATATCTACTAAAATTTCAGTTTTAAAAAATCCATCTTCGCCAGATTGCAGTACGACAGTTTTATAACCGTAATCACTAGCTTTTTGGGCAAAGTCGATAATTTCTTCAGGAGTTAGTCTAAATCTTTCCAAAATGGAGTTATCCTTACGAAGTCCGCAATATTTGCAAGAACATTTACAGATATTTGAAAACTCAATTAAACCTCTTAAATGAACGTCATTACCGACAAATTTTTCTCGAACATAATTTGCGCTTTGAAAAAGATATTCGTTAATCGAATTGTCATTTAAAATGCTTATAATTTCCTCTTTAGTTAAGTTATGTTTGTCGATTGCTTTGTTAATAATGTTTTTCATAAATCGTTCACCTAAAATATATTTTAGCACAGAATGTTAATAACTTTACAAGCAATCTTTTCTTGGTATAATTTTATCAGTAATAATACAAGGAAGAAAGATATGAAAATAGAATTAGAAAAACAAGAACACAACGTAGTAAAAATGAATATTGAGTTCCCTGCAAAAGACGCAGTTGACGCGTATAACAGAGCTTCTCAAAGAATTTCACAACATGTAAATATTCCAGGTTTTAGACGTGGAAAAGCACCTCGTAACGTTATTGAACAACACGTTGGTGCAGAAAGAATTAAATATGAAGCCTTGGAAACTTTGTTACCAAAAGTTTTTCAACAAGCAATCAAGGAAAACGAATTAGATGTAATTTCTCAACCATCAGTTGAGTCTTATGACTTTAATGTAGGAGAAGATTTAAAAGTTGTTGCTAGTGTTGAAGTTAGACCACAATTTGAATTAAAGGATTACAAGGGTTTGACAGTTGATGTTGAAGAATATGTAATTCCAGAAGATGCTTATGAAAAATCTTTGGAAAATATGTTAAACAGAGCTGTTTCATATAAGGTTGTGGTTGATAGACCAGCAAAAGAAGACGATTTAGTTAAATTTGATTTTGAAGGTTTTTCAAATGGAGAAAAGATTGAACATGGTGATGGAAAAAATTACACACTAGACCTTGCAAATTCAAGATTTATTCCTGGTTTTGCAGAACAACTAATAGGTCATAGCACAGGTGAAGAATTTGAAATTAATGTAACTTTCCCTGAAACATACCATGAAGCAAAATTAGCTGGCGCACCAGCAACTTTCAAAATTAAAATTCACGAAATAAAAGAAAAAGTTAAACCAGAATTAAATGAAGAATTTGCTAAAAAAGTAGGTTTTGATACAGTTGAAGCGTTACAACAAGATATTAAAGATTTCTTGCAAAAAGATAAAGAAGCTCGTGATAAACGCGCTTGTGAATTAGCAATTTTTGATAAAATTCTTGATAGCGTAGAAATTGATGTTCAACCATCAATGATTGAACGTGAAAAAAATCTTCTTTTAAATGAATATAAAGAACGCTTAGCTCATCAAGGATTTACTTATGAACAAGCAGTTGAACAACAAGGCGAAGATTCAATTCTTAAAACGGTTGAAGAAGATGCGTTAAAAAGAATTAAAAACACATTAGTAATTGATAAAATTGCAAAAACAGAAAAAATTGATATGAATGCTGATGATATGCAAGCAAAAGTTGCTGAAATGCAAAATTCATACGGTTTGGATAAAACAGAAGTTATGAAACAATTAGCAATGAATCCGACAATGTTAAGTGCAGTTTCACAACAAATTATTAGTGAAAAAATTACAGACTTCCTTGTTAATAATAATAAATTTAACATGGTTGCACCAAAAGCTGATAAGAAAAAATCTAAATAGTTTCCAATTTGAGAGATTTACTCAAATCAAATTGAAATAAAAATAAATATAATTTATAATATATAGAAAGGAAATTTAAAAAATGAGTTTTGTACCAGTAGTTATTGAACAATCAAGCAGAGGCGAACGTTCATTCGATATCTTTTCAAGATTATTAAGAGAAAGAATTATCTTTTTAGGCACTCAAATTGATGATATGGTTGCAAATTTAGTTGTAGCTCAATTGTTATTATTAGATAGCGAAAATCCAGAAAAAGATATTATGTTATATATTAATAGCCCTGGAGGTTCTGTAACAGCAGGTTTTGCTATTTATGATACAATGCAACACATCAGAGCTGATGTTTCTACAATTTGTTTAGGTCAAGCAGCATCAATGGGCGCATTCTTGTTGTCATCAGGTACAAAAGGTAAACGTATGGCTTTACCTCACTCAAGAGTTTTAATTCACCAACCTTTAGGTGGCGCTCAAGGTCAAGCTACTGACATTGAAATTCAAGCAGCTGAAATTATCAGAATTAAAAAATCATTAAATGAAATCTTAGCGTCAAATACAGGTCAATCAATTAAGAAAATTGAAAAAGATACAGATCGTGATTATATCATGACACCAGCAGAAGCTCTTGAATATGGTATGATTGATAAAGTTGTATCAAGAGATGCTATAAAATAGGAGAAAATAATGGCAAAGCACGATGATAGCAGATTAAAATGTTCTTTCTGTGGCAAAACGCAAGATCAAGTTAAAAAACTTATTGCAGGCCCTGAAGTATATATTTGTGATGAATGTGTTGAACTTTGTAATGAAATTTTAGATGAAGAATTTTTTGAAGGCAAAGAAAAAGAAAGTGCGACAAAAGAAAAAGGTTCTTCTTCAAAAGAAAAGGCAATTCCAAAACCACATGAAATTAAGGCATATTTAGATGAACATATTGTTGGTCAAGACGATGCTAAAAAAGTGCTTGCTGTTTCTGTTTATAACCATTACAAACGTCTTCGCCACAATAAAGAAGAAGGTAAGGATAAAGATACTGTTGAAATCCAAAAATCAAATATTTTACTTGTTGGACCAACTGGTAGCGGTAAAACTTTATTGGCTCAAACCCTTGCAAAATTGTTAGATGTACCATTTGCAGTTGCAGATGCTACAACTTTGACAGAAGCTGGTTATGTGGGTGATGATGTTGAAAATATTCTGTTAAGATTATATCAAAATGCTGAATTTGATGCTAAAAAAGCTGAAACGGGTATTATTTATATTGATGAAATTGATAAAATCGCAAGAAAATCAGAAAATACATCAATTACTCGTGATGTTTCTGGTGAAGGTGTTCAACAAGCGTTGTTAAAAATGATTGAGGGAACAGTTGCTAATGTCCCACCTCAAGGCGGAAGAAAACACCCTCATCAAGAGTTTATTCAAATTGATACAAGCAACATTTTATTTATTGTTGGTGGTGCTTTTGTTGGTTTGGATAAAATTATTGAACGACGTTCAGATGATGGTACATCTTTAGGTTTCGGTTCAAAACCAGCTTTAACAAAGGCTGAAAAAGAAGCTGAAGAATCTAAGATGTTAAAGAAATTACAACCAGAAGATTTATTAAAATTTGGTTTAATTCCAGAGTTTATCGGTCGTGTTCCAGTATTTGCAGTTCTTGATCAGTTAGATGAAAAGACTTTAAAAATGATTTTAACAGAACCAAAGAACGCTATTATTAAACAATATCAATGCTTGTTAAAAATGGACGGTGTTGATTTAGAATTTGAACCAGAAGCAATTGAAGAAATCGCAAAAGAAGCGATTAAACGTAAAACTGGCGCTCGTGCATTGCGTTCTATTGTTGAAGAACTTATGTTAGATGTTATGTACGATGTTCCAACAAAAGAAGATGTTTCGAAGTTTACAGTTACAAAAGAGATGGTTTTAAACCGTAATAAGGCTGAATTAATTAAACTTCCAAATAAAAAAGATAAAAAACTAAAAGAAGAAATTGCATAGATTATGGCAAATCAGAAACAAAAGACTTTAATTTTAATTGACGGACATGCGCTTGCATTCCGTCAATATTTTGCACTAGAGCGTACTGGAATGAAGACTTCTAGCGGTACTCCAACTTGGGCAGTCTATGGATTTTTTAAATCAGTTTTTGATTTATTGAAGAATAAAGATATAAAACCAGATTCAATTGCTGTTACATTTGATGTTGGCAGACAAACTTTTCGTGTTGAAAAATATCAGGAATATAAAGCAAATAGAGAGGCAATGCCTGACCCGTTAAGAACACAACTTGGGTTAATAATGGAAGGTTTGCAAGCCTTTAATATTCCAATTTATACAAAAGCAGGTTATGAAGCAGACGATGTAATTGGTACGATTACTGCAAAGGCGTCAAAATTGGGTCATAGAACGCTTATTTTAACAGGCGATCAAGATTCTTTTCAATTGATTGACAGAGAGGGATTGGTTAAAGTTTTAATTCCTTCAAAGGGGGAATTAATCGAGTATGACTGGTATAAAGTTCATGAAAAACTTGGCGTTTGGCCAAGTCAGGTAGTTGATTATAAAGGTTTACGCGGTGATACTTCGGATAATATTCCTGGAGTTAAGGGAATTGGTGAAAAATCAGCACAAAAACTTTTAACGAGATATTCTTCCTTAGAAGATATTTACAGAGATGTTGAAAATATTCCAGAAAATGCGATAAGAAATAGATTAATTGCAGGTGAGGAGTCTGCAAAATTAAGTAAATATTTAGCGACAATCGTAAGAAATGTGGATATTCCTTTTGATTTTGAAGAAACCAAAGTTGAATTACCTGAAATTTCTAATGTTGTGGAATATTTAAAAAAAATGCAATTTTACACGTTTGTTAAAAATATTGATAGCATTTTATGTTCTTTTGATAAAAACTGCGAAGGTATATCTAAAAAAATTGAAGAAGAACCATCAGAAACAATTGTGCAATTTAAAGACGCCATGCCTGCTGAAGGACAGGTTCAATTGGGTTTATTTTCTACCGTAGTAAAGGAAACTGTCGAAAAAGAAACTTATGAAAGCAAGGTTATTGCAACAGATACGGAATTAGCGCCATTAGTGCAGGAAATTCTTACTCGTGATGAGATTGCAATTTCATTCATTTCAGATTTTGAAAATGCAGTAACTATTGATTTTATTGGTTGTGCAATAGCTTATGAAGATAAGGATAAAATTAATTCTGTTTATATTCCAAATAAAGAAGGTTTAATATCGCTGTTGAAGCCTATTTTTGAAAGCGAAAAAATTAAAAAATATACATATAACGCAAAAAATGACATAAATATATTAAAATCTGCGGAAATTGAGTTAAAAAATCTAAGTTTTGATGTAATTTTAGCAAGTTATATAAAAAATCCGAACAGAAGCCACGATTTGAATGCTTTGGCTTTGGATTATATCAACCATATTTTATTTGAATTAGATTTTGCAACTAAGAAAACTAAATTTGCGGAATTGCCACAAACTGATTTAGCGACTTATGCACAAGATTGCGCATTTTCTATTTTTAGATTAACTCATTTTTGGCTAAAAGACTTGTCTGTATGTGAATTGAGATTACATGATGAAATTGAATTACCGCTAACAAAGATTTTGGCTCAAATGGAATATGATGGTGTTGCCTTAGATATTGATTATATGAGCGAGTTATCTGAATATATGTCCGCAAAAGCGTCAGAATATGAGGCTAAAATTTTTGAAATTGCTGGTGAAAAATTCAATATTAATTCTCCAAAACAGGTTGGTGAAATTCTTTATAATAAATTAAATATTCAATTAAAAAAGAAAAAAGGTAAAACAAAACTTTCTACAAGCGTTGAGGTTTTAGAAGAATTAGCCGAGGAATACCCGATTTGCAGGTATTTAATTGATTATAGAAAATATACAAAGCTAAAATCTACATATACAGACGCTTTGCCTTTGTTGGTAAGTTTAAAGGATTACAGAATACATACAACCTATAATCAGACAATTACTGCCACAGGTCGTTTATCTTCTTCAAATCCTAATTTGCAGAATATTCCTATCAGAACAGAAGAAGGTAATAAATTGAGAAATGCTTTCATTCCTGAAGATGAAAACAATTATATTTTATCTTCGGATTATTCGCAAATTGAACTTCGTCTTTTGGCGCATATTTCGTGCGATGAACACCTGATTGAAGCATTTAAATCTGGAATAGACGTTCATAGCCTAACTGCATCAAAAGTTTTTGATGTACCTGTTGAAGAAGTTACAAAAGAAATGCGTTATAAGGCAAAAGCCGTAAATTTTGGTATTGTTTATGGTCAAACACGTTATGGTTTGGCGAAAGCTCTTGATATTACAGCACAAGAGGCTCAAAGTTTTATAGATAAGTATTTTGAAACATATCCAAAAGTTCGCGATTATATGACTAAGACTGTTACTTTCGTATATGAAAAAGGTTATGTAGAAACGGTTTTTGGCAGACGTCGTTATCTTGCAAGTGAATTATCAAGTCCAAACAGAATGATTAAAGATTTTGCTGAAAGAGCAGCTATTAATCAACCATTACAGGGTACAGCTGCCGATTTAATTAAAATGGCTATGATAAATGTAGATAAGGCTTTGAAAGAAAATAATTTAAAATCAAAAATGGTTATGCAGGTACACGATGAATTGGTATTTGAGGTTGTAGCTGACGAGTTAGAGCAAATTAAATTATTAGTTTCAGATGCAATGCAAAACGTTGCAGATTTGAAAGTGCCGTTATTAGTGGATATTAACTGGGGTAAATCATGGAAAGAATCTTAAAATTTTTTGGAATATTTTTATTAATGTTTGTGGGTTTGAGTGCAAGTTCGGCGGAGCAAGTTATTGTTAAACCAATTTCTGCAACCTCTAATTTAACTCAAACTGTGAATGTTCAAAAAGTTACAACAACACCACAAAACGTTTCTCCAACTGTGCCTCAGATGATTTCTTTTGAAAAATGTACTAAAAAATATGATGTATCTGTTGATAAATTATTTTTTATGTCTTTAGCAAGTATAAATGCAAATAAATTTTTAATTGATGAAATTCAGTCTGCAAATGGGTATATTTTATTTAGAGTTTCAAACAGACAATTTTTAGCAACAGTTACAAGAGTTGACCCAAAATCTTCAATTGTAAAAGTCGTTCCGGCAGACAATAATTACTTTTTCCCAATTGGAGTCTTAACAAACTTTTTTAAATATATTGACTTGAACATAACAACTGCAATTGAAAATTTAGGCTAAAGTTTAGTTATTATGACTTTTTTCGTCTTGTTTTATGTAATTGCATAATTCTTCAAGTCGTTTGTCTTCCATTGCGTCGATTAATTCGGAAACATCTTTAATTTTATTTAGAGCAAATCCAGTTTCTGCAAGAAGTACGCAATCGTTGCATAATCTGTACTCGCCGTATTGAATAGAGCCTGCGTAAGATTTTGTTTGACCGCAACAAGAGCAGTCAAAGTATTCTTCTTCAAGTTCTGGACGTTCTTCCAAATCATCAAGTCGCATTTGTTCAACAACTTGTTGCATTTCTTCTATAATTTCTTCTTTACTTTTCATTTATTAACTCTTTCATTTCTTTTATTGAGCTGTCTAAACCGTTATAAATTGATTTTATTGTTATGCTATGACCGATTGTCATTTCTGAAATGTTAGGAATTTCTGTAAGTTTGCTGACATTTTGATAATTAATTTCTTTACATAATGAAACTTTTAATCCTAAAGTATGTGCTAAAACGGCTGCTTCTTTGAGGTTTGTGTATTCTGTTTCAAAGTTACCTGTTTTAAAGGCTTCGGTATATTTTAGAGTGTTTAACTCAACATAATGCATTCCCGCTTTGTATGCAGAATTTACCTGATCAATTTCAGGTTCAATAAATACGCTTGCCAAAATTCCTTCATACATCAGTGGAATCATAAAATCGTTCAATTCTGTTTGAAATTTAAGGGCATTAAATCCTTGTGATGGAGAAGGTTCATTTGTTGCTGGGACAATGCAAACAGTATCAGGCTTACAATCTAGCGCAAGTTGTTTGTTTTCAGGTGTCATCAGCATTTTTAGGATAAAACGATTTTTCAAATGTTGTTTTAAATTTTTAACATCATAAGTTGAAATATTTGATTGGGTATCGTTTATATGCGCAACAATACCGTCAGAACCCGCGTGTTCACAGTATCTTGAGAATTTTAAAATATCAGGTTCTCCACCGCCAATAGTGTTTCTTAAACTTGCTAAATAATTTATGTTTATATTTAGTTGCATTTTCCCTCACTTATTTTTATTTTTCATTTGCAATAATGCGGTGTAAGACGGCATTATTGTTATTGTTTCGTCTGTGTTTTTAGAACTGGAAACTTCTTTTATAGCCTTAAATAAATCAGGTTCAATTTTAATTTTTTCTTCTGGTATTCCTGCATATTTCAAGCGTAAAGCCATATCACTTGCTCGAATACCAGATGTTATAATAGGTTTGCTTGTATCTTTAAGTAGTTCAAATTCTGTATCCCAAAGCCAAGAAACATCTCTGCCGTCAGCAAAATTATCATTTATGGCAATTAAAATATTTGAATTTAGGTCAACTGTTTTTAAAACTTCGCTTGCTCCTGCTGGGTTTTTAATTAGTTGAATAATAGTTTTATGACCATTAATCGTTGTTTTTTCAGCGCGTCCGAACATTGCTTTATAGGTATTTAGTGCTTGTTGAATTTCTTGTTGGCTGTAACCTAATTCTAAAGCCATTGAAATTGCTGAAAGAACGTTGTAAGCGTTATAAAGTCCGATAGTTTCAATTTTGTACGAAGTTGTTTGTTCACCGCATTTTACAGAAATTTCTATGTATGCATTGAATATTTTTGCATAACCTATGTATTTGCAAATTGGTCTTTTATATCCGCAAGAGCAGTAGTAATGACCTTGTTGGGCATAAAATCTTTTTGTATATTCTAAAGGTTTTCCGCAAACACAATTGAACATTTCAGCCGGAGCGTGAGAAATAGTTCTTGCACCAACAAATTCAATGTTTTCAAAACCATAGAAAATAACTTCGTTATTTTTTCCAAGATTTGCAACTAGTGGGTCATCTGCGTTTAATAATAATTTTAAATTTGGATTTTTATCAATGCCGTCTTGAATTTTTCTTGCAGTTGTATCAAGTTCACCATATCTGTCTAATTGGTCGCGAAATAGATTTGTAACAACAAGGTAATCAAGAGTCATATAATCGTATAATTTTGATAAATATGCTTCGTCTGATTCTAAAACGCAATTATCATAACGTTTTGTTGGTACAATTGTTGTTGCAAAAACGTTGGCTATGCCTGTCAACATATTCGCGCCTTGAGCATTATGAATAACAGATTTGTTATTAGCTTCAAGGATATGTGCAATTAATCCTGCGGTTGTGGTTTTTCCGTTTGTTCCTGTTACAGAAATTTTTTTGTCTGTAATATATTTTGAGCAAAATTTTAAAAAGTCAGGATTGAATTTTAAAGTAAACATTCCGACAAAAGACGTGCCACTACTGCGCCCTACAATTTTTATTGTGGCTGAAATTAATCTTGCGATAATTATTGATAGATAAAATTTTAATTTTTTCACAAATAATTCTTTCTGGGTATTCTCTTTTTTTTTAAATTACTGTATAATAATTATAATAATAATACAAAAGAAGAAATTTAGAAATGATTTATATTATTGTAATGTTTTTTATACTTGAACTTTTATTGGCAACGATAGTTTGTTGTGCAATAATGCACTTTGATAAAAAAATTAATTCGATTTCTGAAAATTTAAGAGTAAATCGTCATACTCTAAAATTCAAGTTAAGAGCAATTTATGATATGGCGAATAAGTCAAAATTAAGAATTAAAGCTAAAAAACAAGAGTTTGAAAGAAAAAGACAACAATTTATGCGCTCAATGCTTAAATGGGCATTATTGACGGTATCCTTGTTCTTTTTCAAAAAAACAAAACATAAAAATAAAGTTTTATTTGTAGAATTTTTATTAGTGCTGTATGATACTCTAAGGGCTGATTGTTTTGCGTAGTCTTGTATGTTAAGAATAAGCATGTTACAATTGGCATTATAAGAAAGTAGAGGTTTTAAAATGTGTAAAGAAAATGATTCAGTCGGATTTGGCTTAGGTATTTTAATAGGTGTTGTTGGCGGTGTTGTCGCTGGCGTTTTATTAGCACCTAAAAAGGGTGAAGACTCTTGTTGTGATGTTAAATGTACAATAGAAAATTTAATTGAAACGCAAGCGCCAAGAGTTAAAGAGGCTAAAAAACAAGCATTTGAAGCAATTGATTTGGTTAGATATAAACTTGAAAATCAATTTAAAAAAATTAAATCATCATTGCAATCTGAAAAACTTGAAAAAGCCAAAAAATTAGAAGAATCAGACGTAGATTACGATATTAATTAGAAAAAGGAATAAAATATGGAAACATCTCAAATACTTTTAAACAATGGAATAGCATTTTTGGCAATAGCAACTGGTATTATGTTGGTTGTTGTTGGTGGATTTTTGATTAAGTTAATTGTTGATTTGTCAAAATTAGCTCAAAACGTTGACGAAACAACAACAGTAGTAAGAAATGAATTGCGCCCTACAATGCGCGAATTAAACGAATCACTTCATACATTAAACGATTTTATGAAATCAACCGATAAAGGCATTGATAAAATGAAAGATGCTATGGAAGGTGCATTTGGTTTAAGTTCTGCAACTTTATCAAAATTAAAAGTTGTTTCAGGCTCTTTGGCAAAAGGTTTGTTTAAAGGCTTTACAACAGTAATGAAGATGTTTTCAAAATAAACCGCCTGTTTAGGTAATGTTTTTTTGAATATTTAGTATAAAATAAAAATAGTAAAGGAGATAATTATTATGTCAGTAGGAAAATTTTTAGCAGGTTTCACGATTGGTGCAGCTCTAGGTGCTATTACAGGTATTTTGTTAGCGCCAAAATCAGGTGAAGAAACTCGTGAAATGTTATCAGATACAGCAAAAGAAGTTTTAGAAAAAACTGATGAAAAAGTAAAAAATATTCAGGATAAAGCTGAAACTGTTGTTTCTGAATTACAAAAAAAGGGTGATGAAATTATGGGTAATATCCAAGATTTCATTAACGAAAAAAAAGAAATGTTTAAATCTTAATTAAATATTTCAAAAAAATTATAAGTCGCGCGAGGATTTATCCCCGCGCGACTTTTTATATAACATTTTAGCAAAAAAAAAGAGCCTTTAGGAAAGACTCATTAAGAATAGCTGGAAGTATGAAAAAGATTTAATTATATTAAACGACTATTTAACAGTTTAAGCAATTACCTAATCGTATAATTTTATATTAGTCTTTCGCGTACTGCCTTAACGGCGGCTTCAATTCGGGTACTTACCGCCATTTTGTATAATATAGAGCTTACATAGAATTTAACTGTATGAATGCTAACAGAGAGAGTTTTTGCAATTTCTCGATTGTTTTTACCAAGAATAATTTGTTTTAAAATATCAATTTCTCGATTTGTAAAATTGTAGGAAATTTTATTCATAGATGTCCTTATATTGTTATATAAGTATAATAACTTTTCAAAAAATAAATTTTTCTATGAATATACGTTTTAAAATTATTTTAAAAAATTGCAACTGCGATTAGTGCAAAAATGATTAATGCGATGTTGTAATGTAAGAAAGTTGGCACACATGTATCCCAAATGTGGTTGTGTTGTCCGTCGGCGTTTAATCCAGCGGTTGGTCCAAGTGTTGTGTCAGACGCAGGAGAGCCAGCATCGCCTAAAGCCGCCGCCGCCGCGATTAATGCGATTGTTTGTGCTGGATTAAAATTCAAATTTATGCAAATTGGTACAAAAAGAACCCCAAGAATAGGAATTGTACCAAAGGAAGTCCCAATGCCGATTGTTATAAATAATCCTGTTAAAAGAATAAATAATGATGCAATAATTTTATTGGCTGGAAGTATCGCCATAATTGAACTTACAAAGCTATCAATTCCGCCAGTTGTTTTCAAAACTGCTGCAAAACCTGCGGCAACAAGCATAACAAAAGCAATATAACCCATTAGCCCAATTCCTTCGTCCATAAGTTTATCCATTTTGTGATGTGAAATAGTTCCTGTGCCAAAAATTATTCCAAGACCAATTAAAGCGCCTAAAGGCAAAGATTTTGTGGTTATTTGTATAATTAAAGTTACAAATGCGGCAAAAAGTGTGATGTAGTGATCTTTTGTAAAATGTAAATTTTGTTCTTCATTTTGGTTATTTGTTTCTATGGTTTTGTATTCGCGAGGTTTTCTATAAGATACGAATATTGCGACTAATAAGCCTACAAACATTCCTAGTCCTAAAATCCAAGTTGATTTCCAAATATCATTTTTTGCAACTTCCATGCCATTAAGAACTATATTATCAGCGATTAAGCCCTGAAAAATAAGCCCAAAACCTGCTGGTATAACTATATAGGGCATTTTTAAACCGAAAGCCAAGGCACAAGCAACTGCTCGGCGGTCAATTTTTAAAGTGTTCATTATATTTAATAATGGCGGAATTAAAATTGGTATAAACGCTATGTGGACTGGAATTAAGTTTTGTGAAAGTATAGCAATACCTGTTAAGATTGATAATAAGATAAATGCATTATTCTTTATTATCTTGCTGATTTTTTTAGCAAGTACAGATGCCAGACCTGTTTGAGTCATTGCAGCTGCAAAAGCGCCTAATAGAATGTAACTAAGCGCCGTTTCTGAGTTATCACCCATTCCTGAAATAAATGTATTCATAATTTCGGTGATATTTATTTTTGCCGTTAAGCCTGCAACGATAGCTGAAATCATAATTGAGAGTAACACATTTACTTTGCATAAACATAATATACAAAGTAAAATTACAGAGATTATTACTGGATTAAAAAAAATCGTGCTATCCATAGGTTAAGAATAGCACGAACAATTTTATAAATCTATAAGTTATTTTCCTGGAGCAAGTTCATAAGGACTATTTGGTTTGAATTTGTTTTTATAAACTTCTACATTTGGTTGTAAAATTTCAGGTAATCTTTCATTCTTCGACATTTTAATTTGTCGTCTTAACATACCTGTATAGACAATTTCAAAGTGTTTTGCTTGAACATATTCACCTATTGCTTCTGGCTTTATTGCATTGTTTTCCACATCAAGAACTTCTAGGGCAACAGGTGATTTTTCAGCGTATGAAACTAAAATTGCAGAAATATATTTTTTGTAATTTTCAGAAATATTTGGTGTCATAACTGTCATTACAACGTGGTATTTATCCCTGTTTGCTGGATAGAAAAGTCCTTCTGACGCATAATGCATACTGTCGGGAGCTTTAGTTGCTGCAAAATCAAAATCTTTTAATGATTCTAAATAAAGTTGTTTTATCCAATTTTCTCCGCCACCTTCAAAAATGTGTCCAAAGTATTGTTGTTGTTTGAATTTAAATCCAAAAACCTCTGTATAAATGTTAAATACTGCACTTTGCATTGCAGGATTTTCTTGAATATTTTTATTTAAACATAGTTTTGACATGTTTTCAGCGCTTTTTAAAATTCTAATTGCGTTTGATTTTGGTACGCCAGCGTAGGCAATACTAAACAATCCTGCGTCATCAAACATGCTGAAACGACCGCCAACACCGTCGTGTATGTATAATTCTTTAATGTAATTGTTATCTTTGCCGTTTTTTAAACCGATTTTGCCACGTAAATTTTTTGCATTCGGAGTTTTGTCTGTACAAATTGCAAAATGGCTTTGTGCAGCTTTGATGGCTACATCATCTGCTAAACCTTGTTTTTTGTAATGTTCAATCAATGCGTTTTCAAATCTTGTAAATCCGTCTTTTGTTTCAAAAGTTGTTCCAGATTTAGATACAACAAGGAAGTTTAATTCGTTGATAGGGCGGTTAACTTCTTTCAAGAAGTTTTCGTAACTTATTGGGTCAATATCAGAATAAAAATAAACTTTTCCTTTGTTGCCAACGCCGTTCATGTTTAATAAAAATTCAGCGGTATGTTTAGAACCGCCAATTCCAAGTACGACAAGCGGTCTTTCAATATCACCTTTGCGGTTTTTAAGAGAATTTGCTTGTTCATAAATTTCGTCTAAATGCGATTTATAACCCTTTTTGGCAAGTTGTTCTGTTGGAAGGTCAACCCATTTTAAAAATTGTTTTGTGTCATTTTTTCTAGCAGAAAAGTCTTTTATAACCGGCTCTGTAAGGTATTGAAATTTATTTGCTACTTCAACAAAATTATATAATTTTGTATTGTTGTCTTCTGGTAATACAAAGGCTTGTGTCATTGGGAATTTAGTATTTATAGCTGGTTTTTGTGTGCTTTTTTCAGCAACAACCTTAGTTTGCTTGTCGTTTGCTTGTGCAATTAAATTGAAATCTGCGTTAATCATAGATGCTGCAAGTAATTCAAGTATCATAAATATCTCCTTTTAGTTGTATATTGTTATATCTTCTGTTAATTTTATCTGGAAGGCGGTATCTGCTGGTAGTGAGATAGAACTTCCTTTTGAAAATATTGCTATAACTGGCGATGCCATAATGTTTACTCCAAAGACAAATAATCCACCAACCATTGTAAATGGGCTAAATATAATGGTTATACCGTCATTTGCAAGTTTTTTAGTAACTTTCCAGGTTTTGTTATTAAAATTTTTCCCTGGGGTTATTGATAATACAAGGTTTGCCCAGAATTTTCGTTTCCCTTTTATATTGTTAAAGAAGATTTTTTTGTAATTTGCTTTTGTAATTTTTCCTGAAATTTCTTGAGTTTTACCGTTTATTATAACTTTTTCTATTCTAATTACGATAAGTCCCCCGTTACCAGTTAATTGTGGAGTGTGAACATCTGTTATAACCCCTACAAATCTAGTGTTTTCAGGTAAGTAAAAATATTTTGTTTTAATAGGTTTTGGTAATTTAAAATATACCTTTGCGCCCACACTCATTTTATCAGAAATTGCTGAAGTATTTCTTAAAGTAAACTTTGTTCCGCGTTTTAAGGTTATAGTTTGCCCTTGTGAGTGCTGAATTTTAGCCTCTTTTAATGTATTTGTGTTTGTTGTTTTGGGCGAGGTTTTTTGATTAGATTGCCCAAAATTATCTTTTGGAGTTAATTTTACATCATTTTTTAATTTGTCAGGCAAAGGTGGCAGTAAATCTTCCTCAATTTTATTTGGATTGTATTTACGCCTTATTTCATAATCAACTGTCGCGTCTATATCAATAGCGCAAAACGCTGGCAGACACAATAGTTGAAATGTGATTAAACTAATTAAAAATTTATTTAAGAAGTTCATTAATAGCCTTAGCTGCTTTTTTGCCTGCGCCCATTGCGTTGATGGCTGTTGATGGACCAGTCGGTGCAACGTCGCCACCTGCGTATATTTTTGGTATAGAAGTCTTACCAGTTTCTCCGTCAATAACGATGTAACCTTTTTTGTCGGTGTCGATGTCTAAACCTTCAGCAGTTGCAGATTTTTGTATGATTGGGTTTGGACCTGTACCTAAAGCAACTATTACGCTATCAACGTCAAAGACAACGTATTCGCCAGTTCCAATAGGTCTTCTTCTTCCACTTTCGTCAGGTTCGCCAAGTACCATTTTTTCAAATTTCATACCTTTTACGTAACCTTCTTCACCAAGAATTTCTACTGGTGCGTGTAATAAATCGAAAATAACACCTTCTTCTTTTGCATGGCGGATTTCTTCTTTTCTTGCAGGAAGTTCTGCCTCTGTGCGTCTGTAAACAATATGAACTTCTTCAAAACCAGTTCTTAAAGCTGTTCTGGCTGCGTCCATCGCTACATTACCGCCACCTATTACGGCAACTTTTTTACCAATTCTTAATGGTGTCGGATATTTGTCGTCGTTTGCGTGCATTAAGTTTACACGAGTTAAAAATTCGTTTGCTGAATATACCCCGTTCAAGTTTTCGCCTGCAATGCCCATCATTTTTGGAAGTCCTGCGCCTGAACAGATGAAAATAGCGTCATAACCGTCATCTTCAAGTTGTTTTAGCGTGATTGATTTACCAACGATAACATTTTTTTCAAATTTTACGCCCATTTTTTTTAATGAGTCTAGTTCTCTATCTAAAACTGTACGAGGTAATCTGAAAGGTGGAATACCATATCTTAAAACCCCGCCAAGCTCGTGTAATGCTTCAAATACGGTTACTTCGTGTCCAGCTTTCCTTAAATCAGCAGCAGCTGTGATACCTGCACAACCCGAACCTACGATTGCAACTTTTTTGCCTGATGGCTTAATTTCTGTTTCAACGGCTTTTGTTGCGTCGCCAACATATCTTTCTAACGCGCCGATTGCAACGGCTTCGCCCTTGATACCTAAGACACATTTGCCTTCGCATTGTCGTTCTTGAGGACAAACACGACCACAAACAGACGGTAACATGCTTGATTCTCTAATTACGTTTCCTGCACCTTCAAGATTTCCTTCTTTTATTTCGTGAATAAATGCTGGAATGTTGATGTTTACTGGACACCCTGAAACACATCTTGGATTTTTGCAATTTAAACATCTTGACGCTTCTAATTTAGCTTGTTCATCTGTTAAATTGCTTTCAACTGCGTCAAAGTTAGTTTTTCTAATCATGGGATCTTGTTCGTGTTGTCTTTGTCTTTCTACTGCCATGTTATTTCTCCATTTTTAAGTTTTTTATTTAATCTTAGTTTAAACATAACAGATGTGCAACTTTTTACAGAAAAAAAAGCGCTCGAAAGCGCTTATAATTATAATAAGAGTGATTATGAAATTTAGTTATTAGATTTTCCTTCACGCTCACAGAGTTTCGCTTTTTGCACTTCGTGCAGTTCGCTCAATCTGTTCGCTACCCGAACTTCGTTCGTACGGAAAATCCGCTTCTTGGATTTTCCTTCACGCTCACAGAGTTTCGCTTTTTGCACTTCGTGCAGTTCGCTCAATCTGTTCGCTACCCGAACTTC
>CAKUXD010000013.1 GCA_934699705.1 uncultured Candidatus Melainabacteria bacterium | reverse complement strand
GAGCAGAGCGAACCCAGCCCGAAGTAGCGAGGACATTGCGAATGACAACGCTAGTGAAATGAGCAACTTGTCCGAGTAAAGCAATAATCCAAGACAGTGGTGAGTCGACTTTATTATCATTGCGAATGACAACGCTAGTGAAATGAGCAACTTGTCCGAGTGAAGCAATAATCCAAGACAGTGGTGAGTCGACTTTATTATCATTTGCTTGTTTATTAGTTGTCAATTCACTATTCACAAGCGACAATTCACAATAATTCTTTTTCAAGCATTTTCTCCTTATTTTTATCAGTATAAACTATTTTTGAAAAATTTTCAATCCCATTTCCTAGTTCAATACAATAAAATTATTTTAATTGTTCTTTAAGCTCATTTCTTACATCTGCAAGTGGACCTTTGTTTGGCGCAAGCAAATTATTATAATATTTTTTTGCATAAATAAATGGAAATTTTGGTATCCAGCTTAATTTTATAAAAATAGAAACAGTTTCTGCACCTTGAGAAAGCATTAATTCATCAATTGAATCTTCATAAGCAGTTGAAATTGTTGCTAAAGATTTTAACAGATAATCTGTTGCAGTTACAACAGAATAACTCGCACCAACACCTGTATTTAGAAAAATATTTGTAACTTTAAAATCTTGACCGTCAAGTTTAACTTTTATAATATCTTCAGGTAAAAGAAGTGCTTCTTCTTGAGTTATACTTTCAATTTCATACCAATTGCCATTAAATTTAATTCTCATAGTTTTAGGAGTTGGCATATAAATATATTCAAACTCGTTATCTAAAAGTTTTTTACCACTTTGACTATAAATACCGTATTTATAATTTTTACAAGTTAAAAATCTTCTGCCAAAAAGTGGTTCAATTGACGAAAACTCATGCGGAATAATTACGTTGCCATATTGGTCGTATAACCCGTAATCTTTGTCGTTTCCAAGTTTAACAAATTTGTCAAAAATTCTTTCAACATGTGTGTATTTCGGCTGAACCAAATAATTACCATGACAATCAATTAACCCGAATTTATTTCTTTTCTGCACAATCCAAGCGTTTTTATTTAAACGAATTAATTTTTTATACTGTGCATAAACAATAGTTTTTCCGTCTTTATCCTTTAAGCCGTATTTTTTATTTAATTCATAAACAGTTAAATTATCTGTTGTATAAACTTGTTCTTGTGCAAATACAACCGATTGGGCAGTTATTATTAATAAAAATATAATTAATATTCTTTTCATATATCGTATATTATCCTAAAATATGTTATAATTTTCAAGTAGATATTAGGGATAATTTTTTATGTCAAAAAATCTAAAAATAACTTTGATTTTTTCAACAACGCTAATTTGCTTATTAGCCTTTTTCTCGTTTTTATACTTATGGCTAATTCCAAATATTGTTTCAAACCCTAATTTCTTGAATTTTGTACAAAATAGCGTAAAAGAAATTTGTGGAGCAGAATTAATAGTTGAAAATCCCTATTTGAAAACGAGAATTTCACCAAACATAACCTTCAAAACAAACAAAATTTCCTTGATTAAAAATGGTGAAACACTTTTAGATATTAAAAATTTTGATTGCGATTTTTCCTTATCAAAAATTTTTCAAAAGAAAATTGTTTTAAAAAAACTCGGTTCAGATGAAATTTATGTCGATATAAATGCTTTACAAATGTTGACTTTTAAAGAACAAGAAAAAAAACAAAAACCGTCTGAAATAAAAGTAGATTGGCTAAATTCCTTGTTGTACATAAAAAAATGTATGATTTTATACAAAGCAAACGACAAAGTTTCGATTAAACTTTTAGCAAAGGATTTAGAAATAAGCTCAAAAAGAGAGCCAAAACATATTCATTTTGCCATTTTTACAGAAATAAATAACAATAACGACAAATTACGTCTTGCTTTCAAGGATTTCGATAAAGTTTATATTAAAGATAAAAAATTAATTGTAGATAATTTTGAATTTTATGTAAACCGTTCAAAAGTTTATGTTAATTCGGTCGCAAATGAAAAAAACTTTGATTTAAGAATACACTCGGATAATTATGATATTAAAAGTATTGAACAATTTTTAAATTCAAACCTTGTAATTCCAAATGGTAGCGACGTTTTAGCCTGCTTTAAAGATTTGAACGGAAATATCAAGTTTGATGTTAATTTCAATAAAAAAGGTATAAAAGGTACTGTTAATGCGAAGAAAATCAATTTTAAACTTATTCCACTTTCAAACATGCCAGTAACGGTTACAAGTGGAGATTTAACTTTAGATTCCAACAATATTGATATTAAAGGTTTTAAAGGTTTTTACGATAACAGACTTGCAAATAAAATTGAAATGTCAGGGAGTGTAAAAGATTACACTCAAAAAGTAGATACAACGCTTGAAATTACAGGCGATGCGACAAATAATTTTGCAAATTATATTTCAAAAATCACAAATTGTAATATCACGATAAAAGGTAAAACGCCTTTCGCATTAAGAGTTTTATATGATATTTCAGGCAAGGTTGAAGTTGCAGGTGGGGCAAAAGTACCATCTGGTTCTGATATTTTAATCGAAAATATGTCAATAAGTCCAAATAAATTCGACCGCGCATTAGGCATAAAGCTAATTCTAAAAGGTAATGATATTAATATAAAACATTTGAATTATTACATATCAGAAAAAATTGCGGATAAGGTTGCGCCGAAAAAGCCTATGATTACTTTAAGCGGAAACTTAAATGCCATAACAGGTGCGATTAAGGAATTAGAATTTGATATTCCAGAGCCATTACCAAGTGAATTTTTCAATGTTTTAGCCAGCCAAAGAGTGTTTAAAAATGGTACTATCAGCGGAAAACTTAAATATATTGACGGTAAAAAACCTCACATAGACGGAAATATGGAGATGAACGGCGTTAGAATTGTCGGCCAAAAATTCAAAATTCAAAAAGGTTCTCTTACAACAAACAAAGATACCATTCATTTAACTGCGAATGGTCGTTTTCGCCGTACAAATTATACTTTTGACGGTGATATTAAAAACGAAATTCTATTCCCGATTATTGTTAAAAATATTAATTTAAACTTTGAAGAACTTGATGTGGAAAAAGTTATACAAAGTTTTGCACCAAGAGATCCAAACAGAAAAATTGACCCTAAACGTCTTGCTGAATTAAGAAAAAATGCACCAAAAAGTAATATTTCAACAAAATATTTCGAAGTTGAAGAAAAAACTTCAACAAAAACAGAAAGCGAAAATGATGAACCAATTGTTTTTCAACCTAATTTAGTAGCAATTGAAAGTTGCAATTTTAATGTTAATAAAGGCTCATATAAACTAATTAATTTCGGAAATTTACACGCAAATTTAACTCTTACTAAAGAAGGTGTTTTAGAGATTAAATCGAACAAATTCGACTTTGCAGACGGAATTTCAACATTAAAGGTTTACTGCGATATGGCAAAACAAAAATACAGCGTACGTTTAGGCGCTAAAGATGTTGATTCTGACGCAATTGCAACTTCTACTTTAAATTTAAACAAAGAAATTTCAGGTAAGGCAAGTGCGTTGTTAGAATTTTATACTGATGAAAATATGAAACTCAATGGCAAAATTCAATTTGCAATAAAAGACGGAACAATTTCTAAACTTGGACTTGTTCATTATATTTTAAACGTTGCTTCAATTTTTAGAAATCCAATCGCCATGGTAAGTCCTTCTACAATTATGGATTTGGTTAACGTGCCAGAAGGTACTTTCAATAAAATTAATGGTAATTTAAAAATAAGAAATAATGTCGTTGAAAGAATGATGATTAAATCATCTTCACCTCAATTAAGCTCATTTATTATCGGCAGAATTAATCTTGAAAATATGGATTCGTCTTTGAGAATTTATACAAAGTTTAGCAATAAACACAAGGGCTTTTTAGGATTTTTAAGAGGTTTATCATTGAACGCACTTGCTAAAAAATCGCCATTTGGAGTTGAAGAAGATGCTAGTTATTACGCAGTAGAACTTTCTCAATTGCCAAAACTCGAAACAGGTGAAGAAAATGCCCAAGTATTTTTAACAAAATTTGACGGAGATGTTCAATCCGCAAACTTCTTATCTTCCTTGAAAAAAATTAAATAAATCATGTTAATTCATGTAACTATTTCAAAATATAAGTAAATTTAGTATATAAAAAACACTTTATATATATGTAGTATTTATTTTGGTACACATGGCAATTTCGCAAATAAACAATTTATCGTCTGTTAATAGCATTGGCGCAAAGAAAACACAAGCCAAATCATTTTTGCCTGCTCAGAAACCAGATACTTTTGAAAAAACAACTCCTCAATTCAACCTTGATAACGCAATGGCTGAATTAAAGAACTTGAAAGGTTTAACAGATAAACCTAAATTTAATGACGAAAAATTAGAGTTTATAAAAGGTGAATTAACAAAAACTCCTGAAAAATGGGAGCCATTTAGAACTTTGATTCAAAATCCTAAAGTTATTAGCTCAATTGCCTGTGATTTCTTAAAAAAAGACACAAACGATTTAAAAAATATTGCAGAAATTTCTCAAATTAAAGAAAATAACTCACCAAAATTCACCCCATTAGAATTGAAAAATATAGCAAATTCACTTAATGGCAATCAATTAGAAAAATTCAAAGCTCTTTCTGGCGCTAGTTTAGGCATTGATAATTTAATTAAACTATCACAAAATGACAAACTTAAAAATACTGAAAAAGCTGTTCAAAAAGTTAATGAAATGAAGGCAACATGCCCGACTGGCATGCTTGACTTAAAACTTGACACAGATGAATACGACAACAGCGCTTTTGCAGTAACTGCGACACTTATGAACGGTAAAAAAGTTGAACTTTTAGACAAAGATTTAAATAGAACTGCAATTGACGAAACTCAAAATATTACTAAAAATGGTAAACAATACCAAATTAAAAAAAGCGTAGATTATAGAAACAATACGACTTCTAAAGTAACTCTTGAAATGAATAAAAAGTTGCCTCAACCAGTTTTGATTAACGAACTTCGTATCGTAAAAGATAAAAATGGTAAAAAAATTCGCACAGAATACGCTACACAATCAGATGTAGCTGGCGTTTTGAACATTAAACACGTTATGCCAGATGGTTCTGAAAAAATCCTTTCTTCCGGAACAGTCGATAAAAAAACAGGGATTACAACTGTCAAGAAAAATATGACTTCCCTTGACGGCACAAAAACTGAATATTTATACGAAGACGACCCTCAAGGCAACAGAATTTCAGATTACAAAATTACAGATAAAAACGGCAAAGTATTATTAAACAATTCTTTGAGCTTTGAAGTTATTAATGATAAAAAATTTATTTCTTCAAAAAATGACCAAAAATATGAAATTACTGTTGAAGATAAAGCCATAAATGTTAAAGATATGAAAAATGGTAAAATTTCGACTATCAATTTTGAAAACTACATTAACGGCAATCAAGAAAAAATTCTTACAGTAATGAAAAAAATGCCAGGAGAAGAACTGATTGCTTTAAGCAAAAATACTAAACAACTTGAAGGTATTGATGATATTTTACACTCAACTTATGGCGCAGTAAACAAACGTATTAAAACAGGCGACAACTTGTTTGTAATGCTTCACGAACTTGGACATGCCAAGGATTACGGCGAAGTAGATGTTAAAGAAAAAGAAACTCTTACAAAATCTATTTTTAACAACAAAAAAATAAATGAAATTTTTGAAAAAGAAAAAGCTCAATTTAACAAAGCCTTTCCAAGTGCACAACGTGATCACATCAATTATTTCATCAAAACTTCTGATGTAGGCGACGGAATTCAAGAGGCAATCGCTGAGTCTAATGCACTTCTTAGCACATATAACAATGATGATTTATTCTCAATTCGTTCTCACTACTTGCAACAATTCTTCCCAAGAACAATTGCACAACTCTCTCAAGAATTGAATAAATAACATTTTTTGTGTTAGATTTTCTATATTTTTAAAAATAATCTGAATATAGATTATATTTTGTGCTAAATTTTTCTATACTTTTATTAAATTTTTATTTTATAAACAAAACTTTATTATAAAAATTCTAATTTCGTATTATAATGTCTTTAAGTAAAGGAGGCACAGAATATGTATCAATTATTTATAGAAAAAGAAACATCATTTGCACCTGATTTAGAAGGTGAATATCAAGAACTTGAACAAGCTAGGGAAGCTGCAAAAAAAGCTAAAGAAGCTGATGAAACAATTTATTATGAAATTAAAGAAACAGACGGGCATGTAAATAATTATGGCGAATTAATCGCTATGGTTGTTGAACGTGGTTAATAAAAAAGAAGGAGAGAAAAATGTACGAAAAATTAAAAGATTTTCAAATTGCTATTCTTGGTGCATTTATTGCACTTGGCGTAATTTTGGGCACACTTATCGCAACAGATAATTTATCAAAAGATAATATTTCTGTAACAGGTTCGGCATACGAGGTTGTAAAATCTGATTCTGCAAACTGGACATTAACAATCAAATCTCGCGCAAATACTAAAGCTCTGGCATATAAAAATGTTAAAGAACAAATTCCTGTTGTAAAAAAATATTTAATTTCAAAAGGATTTACAGAAGACCAAATTGAAGTTAAATTAGCAACCTCTTATGAATCATACAGAAACAACCCACAAACAGGCTATACAACTAACGTGGTTGAATTTTATAATTACGAACAACCAATTAAAATTTCAACAAAAGATGTCGAAAAAATTAAAGAATTATCTACTTCATTCCAAGAACTTGTTGAACAAGGCATAAATGTTTCAAGCTATGACCAACCTCAATATCATTATTCAAAACTAGCAGACTTGAAGGTTAAATTGTTAGAGCAAGCAACAACTGACGCAAAAAACAGAGCAAAATCAATGTTGAAATCAAACCACAACAGACTTGGCAAAATTCGTTCAGCTAGAATGGGCGTATTCCAAATCACACCAGTTGATTCAAACGACGTAAGCGACTCTGGTTACAATGACTTATCTTCTATTGAAAAGAAAGTAACAGCTGTTTCTAACGTAACTTTTGCAATTAAATAATTTATTTAATATCTTTTTTTGGGCGGAATTTGTTTGTAAACAAATTCCGCCCTTTTCAAAAATATGATATAATTTTTTCATGGATACAGAAAAAGTTTTAAATTTATTTAATACTGCGCTTGCTTGCAAAAATCGTGGAGATTTTGAACAATCAGCCTATTTTTATAACGAGGTTTTAAAAATTACAACACAGTTGCCAGAAGTGTATTTTAACCTTGCTTTTGTATATATTGATTTAGATATGCAATACGAGGCAATTGAATGTTTAAACAAATTTTTAGAGTTAGAACCAAATGATACAGAAGGTTTTTATTTCTTAGGTTCGGCCTATTTTAAAACAAAAGATTATGAAAAAGGGTTTAAGTATTTTGAATCAAGAATAAGCAGAACTCACGCAATTAGAACACAAGAAAAACTTTACGAGGATAAATTTAGAAAAATTCCATTTTGGCAAGGCGAAGATTTAACAGACAAAACTATTTATGTTTATTACGAAGCTGGATTAGGCGATACTCTTATGTATTACCGATATATAAAACTTCTGACACAAAGATGTAAACGAGTTTATTTTAAACCGCAAATAACCCTTTTACCTCTTTTTGCAGAAAACAGATATAATTCACACACAATTATGCGACTTAACGAAGAAATTTCGCAAAAAAGTGATTACCAATGCCCAATAATGAGTTTGCCATATTATTTAGGACTTAATAACGAAAATATTTTCTATGGTAAAGAAGGCTTTTTAAAAGCTGTTCCTAAAAAAGTTAAAGAATACAAAGAAAAATATTTTAATAATGACAAATTAAAAATTGGTATAAAATGGCAAGGAAACACATTTATTGGTGGAGAAAGAGCAATGACTGCTGATAGTTTCGCCAAAATTTTTGAAATACCAAATTCACAAATTTATTCTGTACAGGTTATGGAAGGTTCGGAGCAAATAAAAGATTTACAAGAAAAATATAACCTTATAGACATAGGTTCAACATTTAAAACTTTTTCTGACACAGCAGGAGCAATGGAAAACCTTGACCTTGTTATATGTAATGATACCTCAGTTGCACATTTAGCTGGAGCTATGGGTAAAAAATGTTATGTAATCTTACCAACACATTATGATTGGCGTTGGCACACAGATATTTCAAAATGTGATTGGTATGACAGCATAAAATTATATCGTCAAAAAACGACTTGGGAAGAAGTTATTGGGCGAATTTATGAGGATATAAAAAATAACTTAAACTAAAAAATGACAAAATTTATTAAAAAACTTACAAAAAAATATAAAAAAAAGGCAACTTATTTAATTCTTGCGATTATTTTAAGTGCAGTTGTTTATGTTTTGAATTTGTACGGATTTATCCCGTCTGATTTGGGTATAAACACAGTAAAAGAAATTTACACAAGTAATTCTGAAGCGCTCAAACATAATGAAGCTTCATACCAAGAGGTTTGGTGCAAAGCGCATAATGGGGTTAAAGAGTACAAAAATAGTGATTATACAAGAGTTGATTGCTTAACTAAAACAAATGCGGTCGAATTTGATTTTGCAAAAAAATGGGCAGAAAGTGTTGGGCAAGCCTTGCATTATCAGCTTATGACAGGCAAAAGAGGAATGGTTGTTTTGATTTTGGAAAATCCCAATGACAAATCAACGTATTATAAACGAGTTGAAGCCTTAGCAAAAAAATATGATTTTGATGTGGAATATATGACACCACAAGACTTGCACTTAAACGAAAACGGCGAATGCATCGTCAAAAAATGTAAATGTCATAAAGGGTAAATTATACTTTTTGCAACATATCA
Source organism: uncultured Candidatus Melainabacteria bacterium (assembly GCA_934699705.1). Classification (GTDB taxonomy): domain Bacteria; phylum Cyanobacteriota; class Vampirovibrionia; order Gastranaerophilales; family Gastranaerophilaceae; genus UBA6984. The sequence continues at coordinate 38,568 of CAKUXD010000013.1, read as the reverse complement.
ACGTTATTTTTAGCTTTTTTCATAATGTCTTTCATATAATTTTCCATATATTTCCAATCTGGTTCATTATTTTTAGTTATAGGTAAATAAAATGAAAAATCAGTTTTTATATGTTTATTTAATTCATCCACAAAAGCCTTATAATGAGTTTGGCTTTCTTTAAAAACCATTGTTCCTATAAATCTTTTTATTTCATTTGACATATTCCATTTAGGAGTTAAGACAGCAACATTTTGACTTGTGTAAAAATCTTCTGGTTGAATAAAACAAGAACCTAAATATTCTCCACCTAGTGATAGTGTCATATTTCCAGATTTGTAGAGAGTAATACCATCTATTTTATCTATTTTTGTTGTTATACCATTGTTAGTATTAGCTCTCCCTACAAAATTAATAGTTGGATTTTCCACTTTCATTTTTGATTTATCAAGTTTTGTCCCCATATCTATATAAAATAATTTTTCATCATATAAATGAAATTTTTTCCATTTTTTTATATCAATTTTATTTTTATTTTTATTATTTTTATATAAGGAATTTATATTCTCTTCCGATATTTTAAATATGAATTTCATATAATTTTCCATATATTTCCAATCTGGTTTCCCTTTTGAATTTACTGGCAGTTTAATTTTCTTATTATAAATTTTTAAAGGTATCATTCCATCTGAAAATGAATAATTTGAAGTAAATGTCATTTGTAATGTACATTTTAAAAACAAACACGTAAATTTTGATAAATTTCTTGTATCAATATAGTACATTTTGTTGCCTGTAATATATTCTTTTTCTTGATAGAAAAAATCTGCATTTTCAGCACCAAAAGATATTGTATTTTTGGGATTAATTATGTAAGTGTTTTTATTAACAATTTTATATTTCAAACCATTGTTAAATTTTGAACGAGTTATATAATTTAAAGAATTTTCACTTTCTTCTATTTCTTTAATATTTTTGCTATGATATGATTTTGAATTAACAATTTCAAAAAGACCATTTCCGATTTTTTTATTATCTTTTTTGCTAATTATATATCCAAGTTCAAACTCTTTCCATTTTTCTGTACTAATTTTTTTCACTAATATTTCTTTCTTTTAACAAAATACTAATTTGACTATCATTTTCATTTATTTCACTTGAATACAAGCACAAATTTAAAATTTTTTCATTGAATTCTTTAACATCAATATTCTTTTCAAACATCAAATAATCCATAGCCGTTTTAACAAAATCTTCTTCAAATATTTCAAATGGTTTTTCTGGCATTTGATAGGATAAATGTTCTTTTGGTTTTATCCATTGAGCAGTATTATATTTTTTATCTCTAAATTTCCGAATACTTTCAATCCAGTAATTCTCTATTTCTTGCCATTTATTTTTTACATCATGACGACCTTGGTTTTTCACTGTTTCAAGCCCATCATCTTCTATATAGCATCCAAAAATTTCTTCATCATTCTGCGGTTCACCTGATTTAAAAACAAAGATACTTGTTGTTACTCCAACATTAAAAAACAAGGATTCAGGTAACTTTATAATCATTTTTAATTTATTATTTTCAAGAATATCTTTAACTTTTTTAGTTGAAACTTTTTCAAGTTTTTTGTCAGGTAAGATAAAAGCACAATCTGTACCTTTTTTAACACTAGATAAAACATTCTTTACAATATCTATACAACCATATTTATTTTCATAGGGCGGATTCATCAAAACTTTTGTTATAGGTTTTGATTTTATCCATTCACATGCTGATTGAGTTCTAGTGTCAAATTGTTCTAAATTCGTTTTTCCGTCTTTATGTATAAGCATATTTGCACACGCAAGAGCAAATATTTCTCTATCAAATTCTATTCCATACAGATGATTCTTTTTTATCTCCTTTGCTTTATTTGTATCAACACCACCTGTTTCTTCCATCATATTACTCATTGCTTTAACAAGAAAAGCTCCACTACCACAAGTAAAATCACCGACATAATCATTTTGATTAATGTTAATTAATCTATACATAAAAGATGTTATATGGTCAGGTGTAAAAATTTGTCCTGCTTCACTTTTTCTTTTATAACGGTTAAATTCATTAAAGAAAATCCCCATTACATCTTCTCCACGCCATTTATTACTATTAATACAATCTGAAATTTCACTTACCCATTGAATAAAATTATTAATAGCTTCTTGATTTTCATTATTGTTCATTTTTATTTCTGAATAAACTTCTAATAATAAATCTAATTTTTGATTTTGATTTCTGCTATCTTCTAATGATTTTGCTAATGTAGAGTGTATCGAAGTATGAAAAGTGCTATAATTCATACCATTTGTTAAAGTAGCTCCATACCTTTTTGCAACTAAAGCGCAAGCCGTAAAAATCATTCTATGGTATAAGTTTTTTATACCAAATTCACTATGCAAACAATTATTTATTCGTGCCGTTAATGTATAAATTAACTCTTTATCAATACTTTCATCGGTAAACAACTTAAAGTAAAAGTTTTTTTCTTGTAATTCATTAGGAATATCTACTGGAATATTATTTTTAAAACCTAATGTCTTATAGCCATTATGAAGTAAACCAATTACATGCATATAACCAGCATTCATAAGAATTTGGCAATTTTGCTTCACTTCATCAATCCACTTTTCTTTGCATATATCTTCATTACTATTTTTTGTTTCAATAATAATCGCAATAGCACTTTTATCTTTTGGCAAATACCAACCATCTGGTTTTTTATCTTTTCCTTTAGATTTTATCCCAAGCTGGTTAAATGTTGTTAACTGTCCAACACCTGCTTTAGTATCTTTCTCATTAGTTAATTTTAATGTTTTTCCTGCTTGTTCTCTTACAATATCTTCTGTTAAAAAATTCATTTTTTCTCTCTCTAATCTTAAATGCATAATATCATTTTAAGTAATCTTAAATAACCCCTATTTAGTTGATTAATCCCTTAGGCGGTTTTTTATTTTTTCTAATCATTTATGATGAGAATATGTCTAACACAGATAAAGTTACTATTGGAAAAATAATTAAAAACCTACGCAATAATGCTCATTTAACACAATTTGAATTAGCAGAAAAAGTCAATTTGTCTGAAAAACACATTAGCAAAATAGAAAGAGGAATAAGCATTGTTAAATTAGATACATTTTTAAAACTTGCTAATGTTCTGAACTTTTCTTTGTCTGATTTTGGGGTTAATACAATTAACGATAACAATGATACCAAAAGCAAATTATTAAATTTTATTTTATCTTGTAATGATAAACAAGCAAAAATTCTATTAGATATATCAAGAGTAATTCAAAACAACGAAATTAAATAGTAAATTTACAATTCCAAATTTTTATATGCTTTGCCATAATTTTTATTAAATTTATTTCCAGATGTAAAAAATTTATCTATTGATTTTATATATTCATTATTTTGCTTTCTTTGCATTATCAATTCTAACGCACAAACTAAATCGGCACATTGTAAAATTCTATAATTTGATTGATTAACATTTTCTTTAAATCGAGATGTATTAATATTTTTAGGAAAGGAATTATGTAATATTTTGGATAAATATTCTTGCCCCTCGTCGTAGTAAATAACTATTTCATCAAATTTATTAAAATAATCAAAATGCTCTTTTATTAACTGTTCTATATATTTTTCTAATATATTTTTTATATTTTGTTTTGAATTTGAATATTTTTTATCACAAACAAAAGTCTTATATTTTAATTTTAGTTTTCTCATAAATTGAAACATTTGATGAAAAATTTTTCTACGGACAGAAATACTTAAGTTTTGGTATGGCTTTTGTTGTCTGATTAATGGCATTATATGAATTGGCAAATTAAAATTTAAATTATTAATTCTTAAATAATTTTCTAATATTTTAATATCTTCACTTACATCAATTGATTTATCATGAAATAAAAAAGATACAATATAATAATCTTTCAATCCATCTTTATTTGAATTTTTACCATCAATTGTTCCAGATTCATCAATGAAAATTCCTAATTCACTCATAACTTCCTTTTAACACTAAAATGGCGGGGAATTCCCCGCCTATGACAGACCATGTATTTCAAGAATACCTTAGCCTATAAGTATTATAAAATATTTTTCTAAAAATGTCAATCCATTGTTCTTGTTAAAGACATTTTACACTAAAAACTAAAACTTTACGTAAATGCATTTTTGTGATACTTTAAACACAAGAAGAAAAGGAAACAAAGATGACAAATATTAATGATTTACCAACAGTTTATAATGCGTTAGAAACAGAAAAAGAAATTTACGAATTTTGGGAAAAAGGTGATTATTTTAGAGCAAATGCAAAATCTCAAAAACCAGCTTATTCAATGGTTATTCCACCTCCAAACGTAACTGGTGTGCTTCACATGGGACACGCATTAGATGAAACTTTACAAGATATTCTTACACGTTATCACAGAATGGCTGGATATGAAGCTCTTTGGATTCCAGGCACAGATCACGCTGGTATCGCTACTCAAGCCGTTGTTGAAAAAAAATTACGCGCTGAAGGTAAATCTCGTTTCGATTTAGGTCGTGAAAAATTCTTAGAAGAAACTTGGAAATGGACTAATGAACATAAATCAGCAATTCTTGATCAGTGTAAACGTCTAGGTGTTTCTTTTGACCGTTCAAGAGAACGTTTTACCTTTGATGAAGGTTGTTCTGAAGCTGTTAAAGAAGTTTTTGTTAAATTATACGAAAAAGGTTTAATTTACAAAGGTGCATACATTGTAAACTGGTGTCCACGTTGTCAATCAGCGATTTCTGATATTGAAACAGAATACGAAACAGAAAAAGGACATTTATGGGAAATTTCTTACCCATTATGCAACGAACAAGGTGCAATCGTCGTTGCAACAACCCGACCTGAAACAATGTTCGGTGATGTTGCCATTGCAGTAAATCCTAATGATTATAAATATAAAGATTTAGTTGGAAAAGAAGTTTATATTCCACTAACAAATCGCAGAATACCTATTATTGCTGATGAATATGTTGATAAATCCTTCGGTACAGGGGCAGTAAAAATTACTCCTGCACACGACCCTAACGATTATGAAGTAGGTAAACGTCATAACTTTAAGCCAATTTGGGTTATTGATGAACAAGGTTGTATGAAATCCTGCGCTGAAGTTCCTGAAAAATACCATGGAATGGAAAGATACGAAGCAAGAGAAGCAATCGTTGGTGATTTAAAATATCAAAACTTCTTAATTAAAATTACAGAACACGAACACAATGTGGGCAAATGTCAGCGTTGTAACACTACAATTGAACCGCTTTTATCTGAACAATGGTTTGTAAAAATGGAGCCTTTGGCAAAAGAAGCTATCGCAGCGGTTAAAGACGGAAGAATTAAGTTCGTACCTGAACGCTGGACTAAAAACTATTTAGGCTGGATGGAAAATATTCGTGATTGGTGTATTTCACGTCAATTGTGGTGGGGACATCAAATTCCAGCATATTACCATAATGAAACAGGCGAAATGGTTGTAGCAAAAGAAAACCCTGATCCAAAAAATTACACTCAAGATACAGATTGTCTTGATACTTGGTTTTCATCAGGCTTATGGCCATTTTCTACAATGGGCTTTCCTCAAACTGAAACAGATGATTTTAAAAAATTCTACCCTACAAGCGTTTTAGTAACTGGGTTTGATATCATTTTCTTCTGGGTTGCAAGAATGATTACAATGGGTTTAGAATTTACTGGAAAAGCACCTTTTAGCACAGTTTATATTCATGGCTTAATCAGAGATGAAAAAGGTCAAAAAATGTCTAAATCTAAAGGCAACACAATTGACCCTGTTCAAATCATTGATAAATACGGTTGCGACGCTTTAAGATTTACTCTTACATCGCTTTGTACTTACGGCGGTCAAGATATTAAAATTTCTGATGAACGCTTTGAATATGGCAGAAATTTTGCAAACAAAATCTGGAATGCCTCTCGTTTCGTATTAATGAACCTTGACGGTGTTGATAATAACCCGATAGATATGAGTAAATTAACTATCGCAGATAAATGGATTTTAAATACGTTAAACGAAACAGTAAAACTTGTTAATGATAACGTGAAAAATTACAGAATAGGCGAAATGGCTCACGTTTTATATGATTTCTTCTGGAATCAATATTGCGATTGGTACGTAGAAATCGCAAAAATTCAATTACAAGATGAAAACTTAAAATTGAACACACAAAGAATGTTAAAATACGTTCTTGATATGTCTTTGAGATTACTTCACCCAATTATGCCACATATTACAGAAAAAATTTGGCAAGCATTAGACGTAAAATGTGATACAGACGCTTTAATTAAGGCAGAATATCCTCAATACAAAGACGAATTTAACTTCCCAACAGAAGCTAAAGAAATGAATATCGTTTTTGAAACAATAACTTCTTTGAGAAATGTTCGCCAAAGTTTCAATATTTCTCCATCTATTAAAGTTGATATTGAAGTTTTAGCTGACAAAGACGAAAAAGCAGTATTTGAAGCGGTAATTCCATATTTACGCAGATTAGCAAGAGTTGAAAATATTAAATTTATTGAAAATACAGACAATACATCTAAGAAAAGTGCTACAACAGTTGTTTCTGCGTCAAAAATTATTATTCCATTAGATAATTTAATTGACATAGACGCTGAAATTGCACGTCAAAACAAAAAATTAGATAAGTTGTTAAAAGAAAAATCTTCACTTGAAGGTAGAATTAATAATCCGAAATTCGTTGAAAAAGCTCCTCAAGAACTTGTTGACGAAACAAAGGCAAAAATTGAAGAACTTTCTGGTCAACAAAAAGCAATCGAAGATTTTATCAATCTGTTAAAAGGTTAAAATAATGCAAAATAGCATGATAACTCGCAACTACACAGTTGTATTTAAAAGTTTTTTAAGTTATTTACCATCAAGAATTTTTGTAATTTTAAATGCTTTAATTATTGTGCCTATTTTTGCATACTTTTTAACTACTACTGAAATGAGCGTTTTTCAAATTTCTATCGGGATTTTGAACCTCGTTTGTACTGCTTCAACTGATTGGATTGCAAAATCTGTATTACGATTTTATGAACGTTACAAGCGGTTTGGTGAATTAGATAATTTCTTTTCAAACATAATGCTTTTGGAAGTTTTAGCCTTTGTGTGTGTTTTTGCGGGATATTTTATATTTAAAGGTTTTATTGCACAAAAATTTTATATCCCAGAAAACATCTTTTTAATGACTTTAATCCTTATCGTTCCTTGTGGAATTAGGCAAATGTTCTATCAACTTCTAAGAATACTAAAAATGACTGTTTTATACACAGTTTCAATAATAATTTATCAAATCTCGTTACTTTTACTATTCTTTGCCTTTTCTAACCTTATAGAACACGTTCTTTCAATACTTTTAGCAATGGTTATTTCTATTTGTATTATTGACTGTTTAATTCTATATAAATTGAAATTAAAAGAAAAATTAGTTTTTAAATTTAATGAAAAAATCTTGCGAAATATTATTATATATGCAATTCCGCTATTTTTTACTAATCTTTGTATTTGGTTAATTTTACATTTCGGAAAATTTGCATTTCAAGTAAATAAAGACTTTGTAAATACTGCAATTGTAGGAACAGCTTGGTTTTTTGTAACCAGTGCCTTAACCCCTTTATTTTCATTATTAATGTTTGCCGTATTTCCAATAATAATACGACGTTTTGAAAAAAATTACCACGTAAAAGAATTTATGACCTCGGTTTTAAATGCATATATCGTAATATTTTTACCTTTTGTATGTGTTTTCACTTTTTATTCTTTTGATATTGCAAGAATTGCCTTCAAACAAGAATACACAAACCTTGGAATTTTGTTTCCATTTTGTGCTTTAACAATTTTTGTACACGAATTTATGAAACTTGCAAATATGAAATACCATTTAAAAAATAGAACTTATATTGAAACCATTATAAGCTTTGTAGTAGCAATATTTTGTATAGCCTTAAATATCGTTTTAATCAAATATTTTGGAATTTACGGATTTGGAATTGCGATGTTAAGCTCAATAACCTTGTTATTTTTTGCAAATTCTTTAGTAAAATTCAAATACTTAGATTATGTTACGCCTAAAAAGCACGTAAAATGTTTGTTTATGAGCTTGCTTGTTGCGCTAATCTCGTTTTTAATACCTTTTGCAATGTTATTTATGTTCAAAAACAACGTTGTTAGCGTTCTTCAGATAATATTCTTCTTCATAATCTATATTTTATTAACTCTAAAATTCAAAAAATATATTTTATAAAACATATTTTCTTTTAATTTTGAATTTTGTCTTTTTATCCTCTAAAAGTTTTTGTTGAAGATTTTGCCAATATTCATCTTGAGCTTTTGTCGTATTAAAACGAATATATTTAATTTCACTTCTGCTCATTTTTTTCATATTGTCTTTATTAATTAAAACATACTGAGCATCAGGTAAATCGTTTTCTTTTGCCATTTCTTTTAAATTATTAGTTGATAAATTTTTAGTAAATTCATCTTTAACGACATAAATAATATTTTTGTCAGTATAGAACAATTCAATTTTTCTAAATCCAGCGTCTGTCATTACGCTCTTTAGAAGTTCGTAATCTTTAAGTAATTCATTTTTATTATTAATATTTTTATTAATAATTTTTGCGACAGGAACAGAGATTTTTATATATTCATCGCTCATATAGCTTGCAAGTTCTTGCAATTTTTCTTTTGAATTTAAGTTTTTAATCATCGACATTATTTTGTAATGATACATACTTAAATCCTTCATTTCTTTTTCGTAATCCTTATTTTCAGACAATTTGTCATAAGAATTATTCATAACAGTAATCAAGTCTGATAAAAACATTGTTTCGTTCGCTCTTTTAAAAATATGTTGATTCATAACGCAAGAAGTAATGTTCTTCATTGAATTCAAATACTCATTTGCGTACCAAATATCTTTATTTTGCATAACAATTCGCATATCAGAGTAAATTTTATCCCTTTGTTCATCAGAAAGAGCAGGATAAATAATATCCAAGCATTGGTGCATTCTTTTTACTAATTTTATAGGGCTAACAGTATAATCAAAATAAAGTTCAATTTCGTCAATATATCTAAAATAATTGAACATTCTCATATCAATAAATTTTTTATCATCGTTAAGATAATCAAGGCTTTTCAAAAATGCTAAAGATTGATTTCCTGTAAACACGATAGGCACAAAAAATCTTCTTGAAATTTGAAAACGCTCACCTAAGAAGGATTCCTCAATAAGTTCGATATTTTTAACTTCATTTGTTTTCGTGTTTTTAATTTTTACAAAGAAATCAGAAATAATAGAAAGTTCGCGCGGATAGTTTAACATTTCTTTGTTATAGACAATTCCTTTTGTAAAAGTTATTAAAGGCGGAAAATCATTAACAAGAACTTCATTTGGGTTTAAGATAAATGTATAATCAACATCTTCGCCTTTATATTTTTTCTTCAAATAAATAACTTGAACATTGTTTGCCATAACCTGTTTTACGCCATCTTCAATGTTATTAATAGAAGTTTCTCTTTTTTTAGATAATTCACTAATCACGCTAAAAACTGGAAAATCTTCAACAAAGACAGGCTTTTTAGATGATGAAAATACCATATAAGAAAAAATGTGATAATTTGCAATTTTTGTTTCAATGTCTTTAGCTATTTCAAAGGCATTGTTTCCATCGTATTCATAAACGCCTAAATCAACACCAACGGAAGCATCTAAATCGTTAGGAATAGTGTTTTCTTTTAAAAACCCACTTCCATAGTAATTTTTATAAACATATTTCATGTCAGGAAAATCTTTATTACAAGTTTTCATGACTAAATCCAACTTTTTATCAATATGTTTAATACTTTTAGAAATAAATTTTAACGATTTAGTATTTACCTGAGGGTTTACATAAACGTATTTAATAAACGAATTATGGATTAAAATAGAAATTAAAATTAATAATACTACTGATAAAAAAATTATTTTCTTGCTCATAATAGATTGATTATACTACAAAACCAACAAAAATAATATATTTAGAGAATTGTTTCGAATTGTAACAAAAAATCACATGTCTGAAATCGACCTTAAAAAAAATACTTTATATATATGTAAGTCGGAAATGGCAAACATTAAATAAACAAGAGAGATACGTACGAGAGAGATTTATATACCGTTTAACAAGAAGAAAAACGAGAGAAAAAAGAACGAGAGATAAAATAGAGAGACATTCACACACACACACTACACACACTAACCTACCCTATCATTCCCTTCCTAAAAAAGAAGATTACAGCTCCAAGAAACGGAGCTTTTTTATTGCATAAGTGCGGTATGACACAATCAAGTGAATTGTCGCTTGTGAGAGGGGAAATAAGGAACCCTTTTTTTATCCTCAAAAAAAAGGTTATTTCCGAAGAAATAACCATCTAAAATTTGTGTATAGGACTCTGCCGAACAAACGATTAATAATCGTTTGTGAGAGGGGAAATAAGTACGGAACAATGTTCCGTTTTATTTCCTTTCCGCAAAAAAAAACCACCTAATGGTGGTTATAAATTTTGTGTATAGGGAAGGAAATAAGGAAATTTAATAAACACTATTATCTAGTTATTACCAGATAAAGTTAAAAATCTTTCTTTTAGAAAATCGCAATACAAATCTATATCATCACGATCTTCGTCAACTAAGTGAGAAACCTCGCTATATGATTTCATGTCAACAATTATGCGTTCATTCTTTAAATCGTTGTACATACCACATATCCCATTAGGTTTTTAACTTACATTTTATATATCGGATTAACCAAACGAAAACTTTAGGGATTTATGTTTTCTTGTTACATTTGTTTACAATAATTAAAATTTTTAGATGCGTGCTATGTCCAAATTACACTTATAATCAGTAATTTCCTCTAATAATTCTTTAAATTCTGCATACTCAGAACAATGTAGAGCCTGTGATAATTCAATATTATTTATAAAATTCAAAATATATTTATCATTTTTTTGTTCAGTAATTTTAATCATATTACATTTAGATAAAATATTAATTAATTTTTCAACGCATTCTTCTGTTAAACTCAAGAATGAAGCACTTTTTAATAAATCAAATTCACCATTTTTATTATTACAAGTGAATTTTACCATACCAGAAATTGTTTTTAACAAATTTTGTTCATTAATTTGTAAATAATTACAAGGCATGTAATGAATATGACGCGGAGAAACAGTTTTTATAATATTATCCAGACATTCTTCTGACGGCGGATAGTCAAAAAACATTATACTATCTGCTTTCCTTACATTTTGGCGTGAAACAATTTTTTCAAAAATAGTTTTATATGGTTTTAGCGAATTTATCACTTCCTGATTTTCCGCAAATACAATTATATCCAGCTTTGAAGTTTTTATATAATCTTCAACCTGAGAAAGAATATCTGTTTTATTTCTATGGTCAAAAAACTTAATTTCATTAGGATTTGAAACAATTTCTTCTTTTAAGTTTTCACTATGAATATCTTCAATAATCAGTTGCAGACTGGTTGTATCTCTAAAAGTGTTTAATTTTGGTGAAAACGCAACATCTAATTTATCACCTACAACAAGCGAAATATCACCATGCGACCACCAAACACAAGTATAAAGTGCATCATTACCTTGAACCTTCAAACGTAAATGATTTTTCTTTTCGCCCATTAAAGTTTTTTCTTTTAGGGTAAAATCGTTTATAACAAATATCGGAGAGGGATTTGAAGCTCCAAAAGGTTCAAGTTTTGAAATTTCATCAACAAGCGTTATATCCAAATCTTTTTCATCAAGCTCTAAATCAATATTGATAATAGGTTTGAACTCTTGTCCTTCTGACATTTCTTTAATAACTTCATTTAAGGCATTTTTTACTTGTTCAAAAGTCGCTTTTTCTTCTGAAAAAGATAAACCTGCTGCCATTTCATGCCCGCCAAATCCGTCTAAAAGTTCTGAAATTGACTCAATTGCATCGTAAAGATTTATACCTTTAATACTTCTTGCAGAACAGCGATATTGATTAGTTTTTTCGTGATAAGTTATTATAAATGTAGGTTTATTGTACTTTTCTACAAATTTTGAAGCTACAATACCGATAATTCCAACATTCCAATCTTTTTTAAATAAAACTATTGCCTTATTATCAGTATTTTCACTCAAATAAATTTCTTCAGCTTCTAAAAACGTATCATCGCAAAGCTCTTGACGGACTTTGTTTAATTCATTTAATGTTTGAACTGCGTGTTCAATTTCAATTTTGTTATCTGACAAAAGAAGTTTCATTGCTATATCGACATTGTCAAGTCTTCCTGTTGCGTTAATTCTTGGAGCAACTCCAAACGCTATAATATCAGAATTAATACCCATTTCAAGACTATAACCAGCACTTTCTAACAATTTTGCTAAACCATAATGCTGACCTTTTGAAATAAGTTCTAAACCTTTCATTACCAAATAACGATTTTCGCCAATTAGAGGCACAATATCTGCAATTGTACCAACTGCAACAAGTGGTAAAATTTCATAGATAAATTCTGGTTTTTCATAATATAAAAGTAAGGCTTGAGCTAATTTGAACGCAACTCCACAACCTGCAAGTGAGGTTAATTCTTGAATTTTTTTGGCAGTTAATTTTTCATCTAAGGAGTTTGGTGCTTTAGGATTAATTATTGCAAAACTTTCAGGTAAAATTTCAGGTGCTTCGTGGTGGTCTGTTAGAATTACATCTACTCCAAAACTTTTAATAAACGCGACTTCATTAACATTGCTAATCCCACAGTCAACAGTAATAATTACCTTCGGTTTTGGATTTTCTTTATCTGTCATCAATTTAGTTAAAGTTGTAGTATTCATTCCATGACCTTCGTCTTCGCGGTCTGGAATATAATACCCGACATTTGCACCTAAATGAGTTAAAGTTTTCATTAAAACAGAGGTTGAAGTTATACCGTCAGCGTCAAAATCACCATAAATAACTATTCTTTGGTTTTCGTCAATTGCTTTTGATAACCTTTCAATAACTTTAGTCATATCACAAAACGCTGTCGGTTCAGATAATTTCATATCAAGTGGGTTTAAAAATTCTTTAATCTCCGTTTTTTTTGTAATTCCACGCACTGCTAAAAGCCTTTCTATTAAAGGCTTATTAGCAATATCCCCTTTTTTAATTACCCATTCTTTTTGCATAATTTTATCTACAACAACTTGTTTCTTTAATTTTTTGACTTAAAATTTCAATGCCTTTTTTTAATTGAACATCATTTTTATTTTTAATATCTTCGTCAGTTAAATCAATGATTACATCTGGCGTAATACCCTTTTTATGAATATCATTTCCGCTAGGAGTTAAATATCTTTGGATAGTAATATTAACACCAGAACCCTCTGGAAGTTTGTTAATCTCTTGTACAATACCTTTTCCGAAGGTTTGAGTACCCACTAAAGTTGCACGTTTATTATCTTTTAACGCACCTGAAAGAATTTCGCTTGCAGAGGCTGAACCTTTGTTTACAAGAACAACGACAGGTTTTTGAGTTAAAAATTGAGGAGCTGCAGTTGCTGTTTCTTTATAACCATCTCTATCAACTGTACTTACTATAACTCCGCCTTTTAAAAGCATATCAGAAATTAAAATGGCATTTGTTAATAATCCCCCAGGATTAGAACGTAAATCAATGATAAAACCTGCTTTATTACGGTTTTTCGCAATAATTTCACCTAATTCAGCACCCGCATTTTTACTTATAAAAGAGCTTAGTCTTATGTATTGAATATTTTCAGGAATTTTTGTATCCATTGGCGGCTTAACAGAAACTGCCTTAACTTCAATTTCATCTCTAACGATTATAAAAGTCAGCGGTTTTTCTTCGCTTTTACGTTTGATTAACAAATTAACCGTTGTACCTTTTTCTCCTCGAATTTTATCAGCAGCCTTGTCAATTGAAATTCCTTTTGTACTTTCGCCATTGATTTCTAAAATTTCATCATCTGCTTTAACTCCAGCTTTTTCAGCAGGAGAATTTTCAATTGGCGATATTACAACCAATTTTCCGTCTTTAATTGCAATTTGCGTACCGATACCTTTTAATGACCCTTTAATTGAATTTGTTTCTTCTGCAAATTCTTTTGGATCTAAAAATCTTGTATAAGGGTCGTTCAAACTTGCTAACATGGTATCAATTGCAACATAAGCATCTTCGTTTGTTTTAATTTTGTCATCGTATTTATGACGCCATCTTTGCCATTCTTGGGCATTATTTGATTGATCTACAAATTTATTATTAATCAATTTCCAAACTGTATCATATAAATCACAAGGCGAATATGCCATTACTTTTGTGGCATTGACACCTACTATTAAAAGCGCAAATGTAAATACCGATACTAAAATTCTTGTAAAACTTTTATTCATAAATTTTTCCTTCTATCTATTAAATATATTATCGCATACTTATTGAATAAAGATGTAATTTTAAACAAAATGTTTCAAAATCTTTAAACTTTTATTAATAGTTTTGATATTTTACAGTTTTCATATAAACTATTATTAAGTAACTAAGGAGGACTTATGCACGAATATGTATTTAAAATGAAAAAAGGCGAAATTGAAATAGAATTAAAATCTGACGACTTAGAATTTGTTGAAGAACAACTTAACAAGTGGAGAGAAGATTTATTACAAAAATAATAAATATAAAGGAATAATATGCCAAAATACACATTCACATTTAAAAAAGGTGAAATAGAACTTGAATATGTAACAACAGACAAAGACTCAATGGAAAGACAATTTCAAATTTGGGTAACTTGCGCTTCTGTATGGGCGTATAATCAAGAAAAAATTGAAAAAGGTTTAATGACTGCACCTTTACCAAAAGCGGAAAAACCAGTTATAAAAGAAGAAGTTCAACCGCAAGAAACAATTGTTCAGACAGAAGAAATTGTTGTAACTCCAGAGATTACGCCAATGCCTGTTGAAGAAACCGTAGATGCAGAATTAATCCTTACGCCCGAGCAAGATGAAATTGAACGTGAATCTCAACGTATAATTCAAGAGTATAAAGCAGAAATGGAAGCCGAAGCTCGTAAAAAAGAAAACGATGAGAAAAAACAAGAATTTAAGAACGATGTTGAACAAATTGTTGCAAAAGAAGAAGCAGTTCAAGAAGAACTTTCGCAACTTTATGACAAACCTGCAACCATAAATGATATTAAACCTTCTGAAACAGAAGAAGTAAGTGATTTAGCAAAAGATTTTGATGCATTTTTACAAAAATCAATGACAAATCCAACAACAGAGGTTAAAGAAAAACGCGACGACAGATTTTTAAAAGTTATTAAAGTAAAAAATGTCGTTGAGAAACTGGATTTGTTAATCGTTACAGCTTATTATTTATCAGAATTTGAGCGTTTAGACAGATTTACATTAAAACTTGTAAATGCAAAATTAATGGAAAATCTAAACGAAGTTGTAGATAATGTTATTTTACAAGAAGCTATTGATAAAGGACTTGTGGAATGCTTACCAAATTATACAAATATTCCGTCTGCAATGGAATATAGACTTACAGAAGCTGGCGAAGAAGCCTTTTTAAACGGCAGAACACAGTAATAACGAGGTTTTTATGACAAAAGTTGCAGTAGCCATGAGTGGTGGGGTTGATAGTAGTGTAACCGCCTTACTTTTAAAACAAAAAGAATACGAAGTTGTCGGAATTACAGGAAAGATGACAAATTCGCCATCTGCAGATGTTGTTTGTCAAAACGCAAAAGAAGTTGCAGACAAATTAGAAATTGAACATTATATTCTTGATGTTAGCAAAAAATTTAAAGAAGAAGTTATTGATTATTTTGATAAATCTTATTTGAAAAGCGAAACACCAAACCCTTGTGCAATGTGCAATAAGTGCATAAAATGGGGAGCAATTTTTGATTACGCAATAAATGAGCTTGGTTGTGATTATTTTGCAACAGGTCATTATGCAAATATCGTGAAAATAGGCGATTATTACACATTGGCACCTGCAAAAGACCCTCGAAAAGACCAACTTTACTTTTTATTCAGCCTAACTCAAGAACAATTTTCAAAAACCTTATTTCCGCTTTACGAATATGCAAAATCAGAAATTAGAGAAATTGCAGAAAAATATGATTTACCATCAAAATCAGCAAAGGATTCTCAAGACATTTGTTTTATTCCAAAACCAAAAACTTTAAAAGACTATCTTTTTGAAACAATTGGTAAGAAAAAAGGTGAATTTATCAATGTTGAAACAGGTCAAAAATGTGGTGAACATGAAGGTTGCTTTCAATACACAATTGGACAGCGTAAAGGGCTTGATATTGGCGGAACTCCGAACCCATTATATGTTGTAAAAATTGATGCAGATACAAATACAGTTTTTGTTGGCGAAAAAAATAATGCTTACGATACAAAATTAAAATTAAAAGATGTACGCAAAACTTACCCATTTGAAGAAACTTCCTTTGAAGTAATGACAAAAATCAGATATAATATGCCTTTTGTAAAAGCGCATGTTGAGGTTTGTGGTGATGAAGCGACAATGACTTTTCCAGAACCAGTTTATTCAGTAACTCCTGGGCAAATAGCCGTTTGGTATGACTTAAATGACGGACATTTGCTTGGCGGGGGCTGGATTGTAGAATAATTTTAGATTGTTATACCGCACAAATACAGTAAATATTAATTTTAACAATTATTTATATTTTTAACAATTTAAGCAATTTTATTTTTTAGTGTTCTTCATAAAAATATGTTATCGGTAACTTCAACTATTGCTCCCAAAATTAATAAAATAAGTTTTACAAGCGCTCCACCTTGCGTTAATCCTTATTTAAAATCGAAAAAAGATTCTTTTGAACGCTCAAAAGTTGAAATTTCTGATGAAATGAAATCAAAATTTGAAGAAAGTGATTTAAAAAGTTTAGCGAAAAATCCTGTAAAATATAAGCATGCTGAAACTCTTTCAAAAACTGCGGTTAAACCTAATGACATCGCTTTAAATGTTTTGTGGCTTTTTGATGAAAAGCTTAATTCTGAAAAACTTACTCAAAAAATTATCGCATTACAAGAAAAATGTGGTGAAAATTTAGATAAAATTAATTTTAGTAAAAATTCCTATGATAACTCTAAAATAAATATTCAAGCAGAACTTAAAAATGGCGGACAGCGAACAGAAGTTTATAATAAAGATTTCAACTTGGAAAGTGCCGAAATTACTGAAATAAAAACAAAAAATAAAAACTCTTTTGAAATAAAAAAATCAAAAGATTATAAGCATAACACTATTTCTAAAACTCGTAGTAAAGTGGTTAACGACTGGAAAATTCCACTTACAGAATTAATTATCAAAAAAGACGATAACAACAACATAATTTATAAAGAAATTTCTGAAACTTCGCCAGTTAAAGGTGTTATGAACACAAAACGAACTTATGCCGACGGAACAGTAAAAAATATTAGCGAAGGTAAAATCTCTAAAAATGGTGTTGTGAAAATAAGAAAAAATCTGGAGTCTTTTGACGGAGTAAAAACAACTTTCGAATATCTTGACGACCCTCAAGGCAACAGGATTTCAAAATATAAAATTACAGACAAAAACGGCAAAGTTCTTATGAATAAAGAACAATTCTTTGATGTAATTTCAAATAATAAATTTATTTCTTCAGAAAACGGTAAAAATTATGAAATTAATGTAAACGAAAAAGAATTAAAAGTTAAGGATTTGCAAACAAATAAAGAAACGAAAACAGAACTAAATACGTATTTACTTGGCGACACAAAAGCCTTATTAAATATTTTAAAACAGGTTAAAGGTGATGAACTTATTGCAATGAGCGAAAACGTTACGCGAATTTTTACAACTCCTGACGGTTTAGGCGCTTCTTTCTTTGACCCTGGAAATAAACATGTTACAACTTGCGATAATTTATATACTTTTGTGCATGAATTAGGCCATGCAAAAGATATGAAAAATTATGATATCACTTCTTTTAAAACAAAAGACGCAACAGAAAGTACAAAAATTAGCAAAGATGAAGATTTACTAAAAGTTTATAAAGAAGAAAAAGAACTTTTTAATAAAAATTCTTCTGAAACACAACGAAATCATATTAATTATTTTATTTCAAACGTAACAAATAAAGGTAAAGACGGCAGTTTTTCAGAAGCTGTCGCAGAAATTAACGCGCTTTTAAATACTTACAACTCAGTTGACAGATTTTCAATGCGCTCGCAATATTTGCAACAACATTTTCCAAAAACAATAGCCTGTGTTGCAGAAAAATTGGCATAATATAGTATTGGCTTAAGACTATAAGACGTTAAGTTCATTTATATTCAAAATGACGTTTTAATAATAAATAGACTTATTGTCTTAATGCTTAGGGTCTTATTGCCTATAAAACTCGACTCACAATTCACAACTCACCGTCTTGGATTATTCGGGTACGCATAGCCTTTGCATTTTCGCTTTTAATTTTCGTTTCACTCAAATTAGCGCTCAAACAAGGCTATTTGCTCAGACGGGTTCGCTCGCTTCGCTCGACTTCACCCTACCGAAAATCCATAATATAAATTATTTGTAAAGATATAGAATTAATTTATTTAGTATGTATAATAGTATTAATCTAAAATAGAGGAATATTATTTATGCAAGAAACATTAGAAAAAAAACAAATTAAAAATATTGATTTTAACTGCGATTTAGCTCAAAGTTTTGGTATTTATAAAAATAATTCTGAATTCAATCTTTTAGACTATGTTAGTTCAGTAAATATTTCATGCGGATTTCACGCTGGCGATCCGATGATTATCAAAAATGCTCTTTTGCAAGCAAAAGAAAAAAATGTTGTAATCGGCGCGCACATTGGATTTAACGATATTCAAGGCTTTGGATACCGCGAAACACAACTTTCAGAAGAAGAAATTGAAGCAATCGTTATTTATCAAGTTGGTGCTATTTCTTCGTTTGCAAAAACTTTTGGGCTTGAAATTGAGCATGTAAGACCACATGGCGCAATGTATAAACAATGTGCAACTGATTTCACCTTCGCGTGTAATGTTGCAAAAGCTGTTAAAAAATGTTCTCCATGGCTTGTTTACGTTGGTGCAACCGGAGATATTACTCAAAAAGTCGGCGAATATGTTGGAATTACTGTTGCAGAAGAAATTTTCTTAGATAAAACCTACAACGCTGACGGCTCTATTGATTTTGACATAAACGACAATTCAAACTTAGAATTTAACTTAAACCGCTTAAAACACTTGCTTTCAACAAGCGAAATTGACAATAACTTAGGCGGAAAAACAATCGTAAACGCTGATACAATCCATTTTTCAAATAAATATGAAAACTCTATGGAATTAATTAAATCAGCAAAAGAAATTATAAATCCTGAACCTGTAAATTACATCAAAGTGAAAAATTCAGGCTGGGTAGAATAGTTTTAAAAAACCGAAAGTCAGGTATTAAAAGGTATGGAAGAAATGGAAAAAAATTTTAAAAATACATTTAAAGATAAAATGAAAGAAGCAGGCTGGTTACTTCCAGGGTTGGAAGTTAAAAGATGGTTTGCACTTATATTTTTAGGCTCTTTGTTAATCACAATCGGCTTAATGATACTATTTAACTTGCGTCCTGTATATTTCATTATGGAATTTATCAGAAAAATTGCACTTACTGTTCCGACAGATATTTTATCAGTTGTAGTAACTCTTTTAGGTGCATATTTATTCTTTAAAGGTTGGCAAAAAACAAACCTTTCAATGCTTGATTTACACAATGGTAAAGAAAAAAATACACTTTTAGAAACATTATACAGAAGAAGAAAATTAAATCGTGGACCAAAAATCGTTGCAGTTGGTGGCGGTACAGGTTTATCAATGTTGTTAAAAGGTATTAAAAAAATCACAAACAATATTACTGCCGTTGTAACTGTTGGCGATGACGGCGGAAGTTCAGGAAGATTAAGAGAAGAAATGGGTGTTCTTCCTCCTGGAGATATCAGAAATTGTATTGCAGCATTGGCTGATGATGAGGATTTGGTTACAAAATTATTCCAATACCGTTTCAAATCAGGCGAAGGCTTGGAAGGACACAGCTTTGGCAACTTATTTTTAACCGCATTATGCTCTATTACTGGTGATATGGTAAGAGCAGTTAAAGAATCTTCAAACGTATTGTCTATTAGAGGCAGAGTATTACCTTCAACATTAGATGATATGCGTCTTGCAGCAGAATTTGAAGATGGAACGGTTGTTCATGGTGAATCTTCAATTCCGGAAGTTCATAAAAAAATTAAACGATTATTCACAGAACCTTCTAATTGCAAGGCTTTAGAAGATGTTATTTTGGCTATTAAAGATGCGGATTTAATTATCTTAGGCCCTGGAAGTCTTTATACAAGCGTTATTCCAAACCTTTTAATTAAAGAAATTTCAGAAGAAATCGTTAAATCTTCTGCTAAAAAGATTTATGTATGCAATATTATGACACAACCTGGAGAAACAGATAATTTCGCTGTTTCAGACCATATTAACGCATTATACAAACACGCTGATAGCGATAAATTAATTGATGCAGTGCTTGTAAACAATGTTTTACCACAAAATATGGCTGATAAATACGAAAAATGCGGACAAATGCCTGTTATTCTTGACAGATACAATATTAAAGTTGATATTGTTGAAAAAAAATTAATTGAAGAAAGCAGAGAAGGACTTGTAAGACACAGTTCTCACCGCGTTGCAAGAGCTATTTATTACTGGTTCAGAAAACAACAAAAAAACAACAGAAAATAATATTAAATAATGGAGAAAGACTTTGTATAAATTTATAAAAAAAGCATTCAACGCTACAATCACAGGATTTAAAGGATTACAATTTTGTTTAATCTTAATAGCATTACTAACAATGATTGATTTCATTTTGCAATTAATGACAATCAAACTCCCTGAACAAATTCAAGCCTTTTTTGACACACTTTACCAATTTCAAAGTAATTTTTACAAACCTCATTTTGAAATTATTCCAGTCGATTTCACTCTTGCCGTTGTTGCAATAGAATTAATGATTTTCGCTGGCTTAATCGTTTATATCATTAATTTTATTATTGAATTTGAACAAATATACGAAAGAGTTCATCAAGATGGTGTTAGAAGATATGAAGCAAGATTTAACAAAAATCTTGAAAAAAAGGTTGAACAAATTGAAAAAAATAATAAACAATTTACTTTATATTTCACAATGAAAATGGAGCAGGTTGTTGACAATTTTGCAATTGCAGAAGAAAAAAAGGTTGATATTCCAACAAAAATGATTGAATATCGTACTTTACTTAGAAATACTTTGCTACAAAATTTTAAACTGACTTATTCACAACTCGAAAATGGTATGCTAATTTATTTCGAAAACTTTGATGATTGCAACAAAATTTTTGATAAAATTTATGAATTCAGCGCTCAAACAAAAGAAGAATTAAAAAATTTCAAAATAAAATTCCGCCTAAGTTGCGCTGTTTGTATTGCAAATAGAACAACCGATAAAGAAACTTATTTGCCAAAACTTCAAAAGCTCATCTCTATTGCTTTGCCTAACAAAATTATGGCGTTGGCGGATTTCAAAAACAAATACGAAATGCTTAAAGAAAAACCATACAAAATTTCTGGACTTGGCGAATATAGCTTAAACAACGAAGCCATTGACGTTTTCACTTTGGAAAAATAATTTAATCGTCAATTGGTTGGCTTCCTATGGATATTGTTGCATCAAGTTCAATTGTATGCCTAATAATGGCGTGCGACATTAACAATAAATAAGGATTAACCTGATTTACGTTTGACAAATTAACTTTTGCCTTAGGATTAATAGTATCAATTTGCTCTTGTGGTTTTTGCTCTTTAATGTCAATTACCGTTTGCATAGAGTGTTGTGAACCTTCTTTTTGCAAACGTTTAAATAATTCTTTTTTAGGAAATTTTTCAGAACAAACAATTTCAATATCTACGGAATTACCTGAAACAAGGCTTACAGTTGCCTGTAAATTACCGTAATTTACTGTTGTTATAAGAATTTTTATAAACGTATCTGCATCAATTGATTCTTCGTTCTGTTCAATTTCTAAATCAAAACCAACGCCTTCTTGCAAAGGTAGCCAAGGAAGATACAAAAGCATCAAATTTTTAAGAGTTTGAGTTGCATCATTTTGAGAAGTCGCTGAAACACTTGCATTAATTACGTTTACTGTATCTTGCAAAGGTTTAATGTCTGTCATACCTTGTGCAGTCGCCATTGTCATCATAGAAACCATTTTGTTCATTGCCATTTTACTATTTTTTTGCAAAAAAGCTGAAACATGCGACAAATTCACATTAGAATTAAGCTGAGAAGCAAGTTGTTGCTTAAAATTTGCCAATTCTTCTGGCGTCATACCTTGTGTTTTCTGGTTATTAGCCTGAATTTGCTGAACCCATTCCATATCTTCGGCAGTTTGCGATTGCATATTATTGAACATAATATTATTATGTCGAATATTATTTCTAACGGCGTTGTTTAACTGCTTATGAGGGTTATTCAACATTTCATTTCTTATATTTTGTTTTGCATTTTGAACCAAATTATCAGCCTTATTAAACACTTTATCCTGTATAATTTGTTTTTTATCATTCAAAAATTCTTGAGTTTTATTTTCTTGTTGAATATTTTCCTGTTTAAAAACATTTTGTTCTGGCTTTACAAGTGGTTTTGGCTGAGGCTTATTACCTATTACAGAAGGATTATTCGGTTGGTTATTTGGTTTATTTAGTTCTGGTTTTTGTGGTGTATTTGGTTTGTTTTCAACATTGGGTGGTTGAGTTTGGGGTTGATTTTGCTCTGGAGTAGGCTTAATTTGTGGCATTTTGCCGTTATTTTGAACCATTACCAACAATTCTACCATGTTTTTTGGTAGATTAAGTAAATTTTTAATATAAACCGCTCTGTCAATACTTGCAAGATTGTTCATTCTTAATTGTTGAGGGTTTATGTATTGACGTTGAAAATTATTTACAATGTTATTATGCGTTTTCTGGACCAAATTATTTGCAACAGAACCTGACGGTGAATTTGTATTAATGTCTGTTTTTGCACTTTGCAAATTCATCATTTTTTGGTTTAATTTTAATTTTAGCCAATTAACATTTTCCATAATTTATACATGCCATTATTGAAATGTTTTATAACACTACGATATAGGCAAATATGATTGAGGGTAACTATAATCTTCTTTAAAACCTATATGTCTATACATTTTTAATGCTGGGATATTGTTTGTTTCTGCTGATACGTTCACTTCCGTAAAATCTCTTTCGCCAGATTGAACTTTTTTCAAAATTGTTTCAACAGTTTTTTTAATCAAATATTTTGCCAAACCTTTACCTTTATGTTCTTTTTCAATTGAAACAAGCGGTATATTTGCAATTTTACCACCTGTAACATTCGCAAAACAGAAACCACAAGGTCTTCCATTATGTAATAAAACACTTGTTGCTTCAGGTAAAAACTCACCGTAAATGCCGTTTACAACTTTATCTAAAATGTCATTTGTTCCTTCAACAGATTTGTAACGAGGGTCAAATAATGCGTCTGAAGCGGTTGAAAATCCTTCATGAATAACTTCAACAGCTTTATCAAAATACATATCTTCCCAAGTTGTAATTGTATAACTTTCATCTTGAGGAGTTTGAGCTACACTATTTAAAATTTCTTCTGAATTTTTGTTATCCATCATAAATCTAAGAACTGCAAGTCCAACAAACTTAAATCCAAAGTGTGCTATATCGCTTGTAAAATCTGATTGTACACCTAATAATGGGTAGCAAACAACTTTTTCTTTTCTTTCAGTTTCTGTTTCTTGTAAAAATCTTTCCATTAAAAGTTTACGTTTTGAAAGTAAATCTTCATTACCTAAACAATGGATAACATTTAATTCAATAGATTCCGAAATTGCAGAAGTATAAACCAAAAATGCAGTCGGAATATGATTTTCTAATAAAACAATACATTTTACGTATTCTTTTTTTACAGCATCAACAAAATCTTCATATTCTAAAGGATCAAGTTCAAACATATAATCTTCACGAGCTTTTGCGCGAAAATCATTGTAAACACCTGTAAAAATTTTAAACAGGTTTGAATCTAACATTTGTGTTTCATAATTAGCGTTTTCCATAAATTTTCCTTTATAAAGTATGATGCATTTTTTCTTTTTTAGTATCCAAATATCTTTTATTATATTCCGTAATTTCAGATTTTATATGCACTATATCGTGTATTTTTAATCCATATCCTTCTAAACCAACAATTTTTTTAGGATTATTTGTAATTAAATTAAAAGTTGTAAACCCGATATCGCGTATTATTTGCGCACCTACACCGTAATCGCGTAAATCTTCTTTAAAACCTAAAGAAAGATTTGCCTGAATTGTATCTTCACCTTTTTCTTGAAGTGAGTATGCTTTAATCTTATTAACCAAGCCAATTCCACGACCTTCGTGGTCATGCATATAAACAAGCGCACCTTTTCCATACTCATCAATCATTTTTAAAGCACTGTGCAATTGCGAATTACAATCACATTTTAAACTATGAAAAACATCGCCTGTAAGACATTCTGAGTGAACTCTGATTAGTGGAATTTTATCACTTCCGTCATCTTTTACCAGTGCAACGTGTTCATGCCCGTTAATGTGATTTACGTAACCATAAATTTTAAAATCACCAAATTTTGTAGGCAAAAATGCTTCTGCTTCGCGAGTTACAAGTTTTTCTGATTGAAGACGATATGCAATTAATTCAGAAACAGAAATAAATTTAAAACCATGTTTGTCAGCAAATTTTCTTAAATCATCACGACGTGCCATAGAACCATCTTCATTCATAATTTCACACATTGCGCCAGCGTGTCTATGACCTGCTAACATCGCCATATCAACACACGCTTCTGTATGACCAATTCTTGTAAGCACTCCGCCTAATTTTGCAACACAAGGGAATATATGACCTGGACGGCGTAAATCCTGAGGTCTTGCATCTGGAGCAATCGCAACTTCTATCGTTTTTGCCCTATCAAAAGCCGAAATCCCTGTTGTTACTCCAAAACTTTCTGATGCATCGACGCTTAAAGTAAACGCCGTACGCATTTTTTCAGTATTATTTTCAACCATTTGAGGCAATTCTAAATTCCTTGCAATCTCATCTGAAATAGCTAAACAAATAAGTCCTCTACATTCTTTTGCCATAAAATTAATGATTTCAGGAGTTACACATTGTGCGGAACACAATAAATCACCTTCATTTTCTCTGTCCTCATCATCAGCAACAACAATCGGTTTGCCTTGTCGAAAATCTTTTATAGCATCTTCTATTTTATCAAATCTAAAATTTTCCATTACATAAACCCATTTTCTTTCAAAAAATCCTCGGTAATTACAGATGAAGTTTTTTCATTTAATAAAAACTTTTCAATGTATTTTGCAAAAACATCTGTTTCTATATTCACAGTATCACCTGTTTTTAATTCTGACAAATTTGTATTTTCATAAGTATGAGGAATTACAGCAACCGTAATGAAATTTCCTTCAATTTCAGCAACAGTAAGACTTATGCCATTAATTGTTATAGAACCTTTTTTGATAATATAACGCTTTGCGTTGTCAGCCACTTCAAACTTCATAGTATAAAAATCAGTATCTTTTTTTGCAGAAATTAACTTTGCAACACTGTCAACATGACCTTGAACCAAATGTCCGCCTATTCTCTCATTTAATTTTAAGGCTCTTTCTAAATTAACTCTTTCACCAGATTTTAAAGATAAAAAGTTAGTTACATTCAAAGTTTCAGGTGATACTTCTGCCATAAAACTATTTTCACTCATTTCAATAACTGTTTGGCAAACTCCATTAATAGCAATAGAATCGCCTATTTTAGTATCATTTAAAACTTTACTACAAGAAATAGTAATTTCTGCACCGTTGGAAATTTGTTTAAAATCTTTTACTATGCCGATTTCTTCTATAATACCAGTGAACATAATTTTATTGTACCATAATTATTTGCCAATGCAAAAATTATCAAAAATATTGTTCAAAATGTCGTCTGTAATTACTTCTCCAGTAATTTCATCTAAACATAAAAGTGCTTGTTTTACATCAATCGAAATTAAATCCTGCAATTCATTAATTTTACTTGCCATATACGCTTGCATTAAACTTTCTTTGGCTTTTTCAAGACAATCTTGTTGACGTTTATTTGTTACAAATTCCGTATCTTCTGGCGAAAATTCCAAAATGATTTCTTTAATTTTTTGTTTTAATTCTTCAATTCCAGCCTCAGTTTTTGCTGAAATACATACTGCATCTTTTGGTCGTTCTTGACTTATATCACATTTATTTGCGATTACAAGATGTTTTTTATCTTTTATAAAATCTAAAATAACCTTGTCTGCCTCATTTAGACCGCTTGTTAAATCATACATAAATATTACTAAATCTGCTTCTTTTGCAGCTTGTTTTGAATATTCAATCCCAATTCCCTCAACTTTATCAATACTTTCATCATCTCTTATACCTGCAGTATCAATCAAAGTAACTGGAATACCTAAATCAAGTGTTTCTGTTAAAACGTCGCGAGTTGTACCTGCAATTTCGGTAACAATTGCTCTATCAAGGCTTAAAAGTGTATTGAATAACGATGATTTGCCTACATTTGGCTTACCAACAATCGCAATTTTAATCCCCTGACGCATAATATTGCTTGATTGCGCATTTACTAAAATTTTATCAATTTTTGCAATTTGTTGTTCAAAAGCATTAATTAAACTTTCATAAGTCGGTTCTGCAACATCTTCTGGAAAATCAATTCCTGCAACAATCCTAGATAAAGTTTCAAAAATATCTCCTTTAATTTCTGAAACTTTTTGAGCTAAAACACCAGATAAATTTTTTGCTGATTGAATTGCAAAATTTTGAGTTTTTGAATGAATTAAGTCTGCAACGGCTTCCGCTTGAGATAAATCAAGTTTTTTATTTAAAAATGCTCGTTTTGTAAACTCGCCTCTCTCAGCCATTCTTGCGCCATTTTTTAAAACAATTTCGAGAATATTTTTTACAACATTAATACCGCCATGACATTGAATTTCAATAACATCTTCACCTGTGTAACTATTTGGATTTTTAAACGGCAAAACAACAACTTCGTCAATTTTTTTCTCGCCATCTACAATCCAACCATGGCAAATCATTTTAGGTTTAATTTTACCAGTAAAAATTCGTTCTGTAATCTCAAAACTTTTTTCACCAGAAATTCTTATAACACCTACTCCACCTGTACCTAAAGGAGTCGAAATCGCAGTAATCGTATCAAATTCTTGAATAATGTTCATATTTTGATTATATCTTTAACACAATATACATGCAAATATTGAAAGAAAAATTTCATAACTTAAAAATCATTATAAATATTAAGAAGTGCGCGGTTGATTTCATCAACCGCGCACCTTTATTTTGTATATAATTAGCAAATCAATAAATTTAATCTAAACTATTAAAAATCTACATGTTCTTTTTTATTATTAAATTCATTTGTTGTATAACCTCTTGCTTGCGTAATTGAGCGTTCATGTTGTTCTTTAGATACCATACGACCGCCTGTAATACCATTCCAAATCCATCTAGCAGTACCTACAATAAATACACCAGCACCAAACATTTCACTGTCTTTTCCTGTATAATTTTCCGCACCACCTATTTTATCCCATTGATCTTTCATAAAATCTCCCCAAGAACTAAGTTTTTTGCCTTTGCCTTTGCCTTTGCCTTTGCTTGCTGTTTTAGCAGAAGCTTCTTGACCAAAGGTGTTTGAATCGAAAATTTTACCTTGTTGCTCATTAAGTGTTGATGAATTTAATGAATTTGATTTTACCTGAGCATTTGCATTTTCTATATTTTCAGATTTTGCCGTATTCTTTGTATTAATAGTTTTATTTAATGCTTTACCTGCGGTTAAACTTCCAAAATTGTTGTTTAAATTCCCGATACCCATAAGCACTACTCCTTTTTTATGTTGATTGTAATGCTTATATCGGTATTTTTAATTTCCAACTTTAGTCCTCGCCTCGCATCATACCATATCATATCTAGCATTATAACTGGATTGTAGCTATTTTAAATTTCACCTTTACATTTCGTTACATCATTAAAAATACTAAGTTTATTGTTTAAATAATTGAAATGGTAAATAGCTGAAAGGTTAATAAATAAATTAACCTTTCAGCATTTCAACTATTAACTAAATTTTCAATAATTAAACTTTAATACTTATAACATAGAAATTAATCCTGCTAAAGATGCTACGGTCTGCAAGTCTAAATTATTTGATAAATTCGATGATGTAGTTGTATAGCCTTTACCACTATTACCTAAATTCAAAACTGATGAAATAGCATTCAAAGCATTTGTATTTGCCTGATTTTGTAGAGCATTCAACAAATTAATATAATTATATCTGTTTGATAATTCGTTATTAACCAAATCATTTTTCTTTAAAATCAAATTCTCAGCCAACTGCGCAATAGCATTACTTCTATTGTTTTCAATATTATTTAAGTTGTTCATAAACATTGAATTATCTAAATTTCCAAAGCGTGATGCAATATCATTTTTTAAATTATTCAAAATCGGTGTATAAATATCATTAATCGACTTTTGACCTTGTTTTTGATAAGCATTCAACTGTGATTGAATATTTTTCATTGTATCATTTGAAAAAACATTCACCTTAGGCACAATTTCGCTTAATGTTTTTTGTGAATAATCATATAACGCCTTTTCATAATCATTCATGTTGTAATTTCCGTAAACAGTATTCCCAGACATTGTAGTTGTAGCTTTATTTTGTCCATTAATACTATAACTACCATTTGGGTAAGCTGGGCGAGATGTCTTTTTGCTCATAAAATTATCCTTTCCAATTTTACTTGCAAAGACAAAAAATTTATTCATTAAGGGGCTGGAATAGATATATTATAACATTTTTTCAGAAAATTGTAAAATTTTTGAATAAAACAGGCGGGCGACGATTAAAATCGTCGCCCGCCTTAAAAAGTTTTTATTAAACTAATGCTTTAGATTCTTGAATACATTCAATTAATGTATTAGCAACAGTTTGTTGTTCTTCTAAAGTGATTTCTGGGAACATTGGTAAAGAAATTACCACTTCTGTATTTTTTTCTGTGATTGGTAATGAACCTTTGCCCATTCCTAAGTATTCGTGAACTTTTTGTAAATGTAATGGAATTGGATAATACAACATTGCACCTACGCCACGTTCTTGTAACATTTTGTGGATATTATCTCTGTTTGGTATTTTAACAGTATATTGGTGATATACACAATATGTATTATCTAATTCTATTGGAGTTTGAATATCTTCGCAATTAGCAAATAATTCATTATAAGTTTTTGCATGAGCACGTCTTGCTTCATTCCATTCGTTAATATAGTTCAATTTAACTCTTAAAATAGCTGCCTGAACTTCGTCTAATCTTGAATTTACACCAATTTCATCGTGGTGATAACGAATAGCGCCACCATGGTTTCTTAATGCAATAACTCTATCTTTAATGATATCAGAATTTGTAGTTAATAAACCGCCATCACCCATTGCGCCTAAGTTTTTAGTTGGGTAGAAGCTGAAACAACCGATATCACCGAATGAACCAACCATTTTACCGTTTAATTTTGCACCAATTGCTTGACATGCATCTTCGATTACATATAAATTATGACGTTTTGCAATATCTAAAATTGCGTCCATATTAGCTGGTTGACCGTATAAGTGAACTGGAATAATTGCTTTTGTTTTTGGTGTAATAGCGTTTTCAATTTTTGCAGGATCAATGTTAAAAGTATCTTTATCAATGTCAACAAAAACAGGTTTTGCACCTACAATTCCGATTGCTTCTGAAGTTGCAACAAAAGTGAAAGCTGTTGAAATAACTTCATCACCTGCGCCTATATCTAAAGCTCTTAAAGCCAAGTGTAAAGCGTCAGTACCAGAGTTTAAAGCAACTGTGTGTTTAACACCGATAAAATCTGCTAATTCTTGTTCTAAAGCCT
The DNA here is from genome assembly GCA_934699705.1 of uncultured Candidatus Melainabacteria bacterium. Taxonomy (GTDB): domain Bacteria; phylum Cyanobacteriota; class Vampirovibrionia; order Gastranaerophilales; family Gastranaerophilaceae; genus UBA6984. The sequence continues at coordinate 8,309 of CAKUXD010000013.1, read as the reverse complement.
TATTGTGTTTGCCTAAAATGTATTGACCAGAACGTAAAACTTCTAAAACTTCTTTTTCTACTTCTGCGCCAATTTTTGCATATTGTCTTTTTGAATCTAAAATAGGTATCATATTTTTCTCCTTTACCATGTTCCTTAATAATAGTTTAACACAGTTTTAAAGTACCTTTATATAAACTTAATAATAAACATTTATTCTTTAAAACATTTGCAAGAATTTAGAAATTCTTTTACGGCAAGGCTGTTAATTATCGTTTCGTAGTCTTTTACAGAAATCAAACCCTGACACTGACCGATAAATACTGCATTCGCTCTGTTTCTTGCTTTTAATTTTATAAAAATTTTTTCTAATTGTTTTTTGACAGTCGACAATGTAACCTTAAAAACTTTTGCTATATGCAAATTTTCAAAGCCTGCAGCAACTAAAATTAATATTTCTAATTCCCTTTTACTTAAAATCTTATCTTCATTTTCCAAGTTTATATAATTCGGGAGAATCTCATAATTTCTCATAAAATTATGATAAAACAGTAAGAATAATAAGTATATTAGGCACTTGGCTAAAATTTATCAAATTCTAATACTGGCTTAATACAATGTAAACAACAAATCCCATAATCAAAAGTGCAATGCCTAAACTTATTGCTAAAACTTTTAGATTTTGAAGAATATATTTTTTAGTTTGCTCTGGCTTTTCTCTATAACTTTCTTTTAAATTTTTTATCGTCAGAAAAGCAATAAAAATGCCCAAAGACACTAAAATTATTATAGCAAGCCATGGTATATTTTCAAACGACCATTCAAAAAATTTTTCCGCCCATTCTTCCATTTTAAAACTTAAAAAAACAATTGCGCCTATTATTGCTATAAAAATTATATTATCAAACTTCATTTATTGTTTCCTTATAGAAGATTTTTTCACTTACTGGATAAATGGAAAAAGTGTTCCTAATATTAACAAACTTATCACAAGAAAAATTAATGCTTGTTTCAATTTGTTCTTGGCATATTGTTTTTGTTGCTCTTTGTCTTTATATAAAATTTCGGTTTTTATAGGTATATCTAATAAATTCCAAACTATGATTATTGTAAAACATATAGCTAACATTTTCCATGAAGTTATACCGAATTGTTTTTGTAATATAAATTCAGTATAAAATTCTTTGAATATTTGTTGGGATTGAAAAAATAAAAAGCCAAAAATAGCAAAAAGAAAAACTATTAATATCCCACTTAATTTTTTATCTTGTAATATCGCTATTACAAATGATATTAATATTATTAAACATAAAATTCCTTCTATTGATTCTATAATTAATCCAAAATCCATTATTCAATTACCTTCTTTATCTAGTTGAAAATTATTTTAATTTCTTTAAGTTATACAAAAATAAATAACTTAAAGATTAGTAATATCGCTATAAAAATTGCAATGACAGGTAGTATTTTTTTATAAAAATAATCTGTAATTGTTTCTCCCTTTTCTGGAAGACCTATTCTTAAAAATATATAAAATATAAGTAATACGACAAATAAAGCCATCATTTCCCAAGAATTATTATTAAAAATTTTATCTAAAAAATTCTCAAGAATTAATTCAAGTTTATCTAAGAATATTGCACCAAGAGCAATTAAACCAATTATTATTAATCCCCATAATTTATTGGTTTTTAATAAAACTATTATACCTATAACTATTATAAATATTCCAAAAATCAAATCAAAAATTGTTTTAAAATCCATTATTCAATTACCTTTCCATTGTTTATTTTAAAAATTTTCACATCTTTCAAAAATTCTTCGTTAAAAAATAACGTATCAACAGAGGTTATAATCGTTTGAGTTTCTTTATCTATTGAATTTAATAAATAATTTTGTCTTAAATCATCTAATTCTGCCAAAACATCGTCGAGTAAAAGTATTGGAGAAGTACCTGCTTTTTCTTTGATAATATCTATTTCAGCCATTTTAAGTGCTAAAACAATTGTTCGTTGTTGACCTTGCGACGCAAATTTTGTTGACTCTTTATCATTTATAAAAAAGATTATATCATCTCTGTGAGGACCAATCAAGGACTGAGCGCGACGGCGTTCGTCTTCATAATTTTCTTCTAACGCCTGTTTATAATTTTCTAAAATTTCTTCAACTGTTTCACCTGTTTCAAACGTAGAAGAATAAACTATTTTAAGCATTTCTTCTTCTGAGATATTTGAATGTTTTTTTGATGCAATTTTTTCAATTTCACATAAAAATTTCTTACGTAAATAAATAATGTTTGCCCCAGCAATCGCAAGTTGTTCGTTATAAACCTGTAAAAGCGAATAATCAATTTTTTCATCTTTTAGTAAATTATTTTTTTGTATTCGAATTTTTTCATACTTTGAAATTCTTTCATCATACACAGGATAAATTTGCGAAATCGCTCTATCTAGCCATTTACGCCTATCTTCTGGCGCACCTCGAAGAAGTAATAAATCTTCTGTTGAAAATAAAACTGTTTTTACCACCTGTTTAAAATCTTTTTGAGTCGATTTAACCTTATTTAACTTAAATGTTTTTTTCTTTTCGTCTGTATATGCAAAATCCATTTCAATTTCAGTATTATTTTTGTCTAAAATCGCTGAAATCTCCATTTGAGGCGCTTCAAAAAGGATTAAGTCAAGATTGTTTGAAGTTCTGACTGATTTTAAATTTGATAAAAAATAAATACTCTCTAAAATATTTGTTTTTCCCTGAGCATTTTTACCAATAATCAGATTTTTAAAATCGCAAAAATTTAATTCAGCACTTTTACAATTTCTGTAATTAACTAATTTCAGACTTTTTAACTTCATAATTCAATTATATCCAAAATATTTTCAATCTCATACTTTTAAATGATGATATATTATTAATTTTTATTAAAATAATAATGTAATAAGATGTAAAATCACGTATGGACAAAAGGGAATGACAGAGGATTTCAATAATTCTTATAACAATATCAAAAGAATTTCTGACGAAGAATTAGAAGCTCTTTGGACAAAATATTTTGCAAATAAAGCTGACAAAAAAGTCAGAGATACCCTTATCGTACAATATATTTATCTTACAAGATACGTTGTAAATCGTGTAAAAGTATCACTTCCACCGACTTTTTCGGTTGAAGACATCTCAAGCTACGGCGTTGAAGGTTTGATTGACGCAGTAGAAAAATATACGCCAGACAAAGGCGCACGTTTTGAAACTTATGCTCTTATGAGAATAAGAGGAAACATCATTGATAAAATTCGCTCGCAAGACTTTTTACCAAGAAGCGCAAGAAAGAAAATTAAAGACGTAAAACAAGCACAAGAGCAATTACGCCAAAAATTCGGACGTCCTGCAACTTCTGTTGAAGTCGGTGAATTGTTAGGTATAGAGCCTCAAAGAGTTGACCAAATCTTAGCAGAAGATACTTCTATCGGTTCTATTTATGACAAAAAAGGTTCTTCTGACGATAGCGTTGCAATTATTGATACCATTCAAGATGAACACAGACTTACTCCAGCAGAAGCAATGGAAGAAAAAGACGTTAAATCTGAACTTGAAAACGCCTTAAAACGATTGCCTGAACGCGAACGCATGATTATGGTTCTTTACTATCACGAAAATATGACACTTAAAGAAATCGGTGAAGCTATTGAAGTTTCTGAATCTCGCGTTTGCCAATTACACGCACAAGCTATTATGAAACTTAAAAACATTTTGTCAGAAAATCGCGTTGAACGCTTGCAAAAAACTATTGTTTAAAAAGATTTAAAATATAATAAAGGCGCGGTTGATTTCATCAACCGCGCCTCTTAGTTTTATTATTTAAATAAACCGACTATTTTATGAAAAGCCCATTGAAGCGTTGAAGATACCCACACGCTAAAGCCCATTTCATCAGCACCTTTACCGTTATAATTTTCAACACCGCCTCTATAATTCCATTCTTTTTCTGTTATTGCAGTATAAGAATGGTTTGTTTTGCCTTTGCCTTTGCCTTTTGGCGCATATAACGCTTCTGTTTTATCTTTCATATTATCAGAGTCAAATTTTACACCTTCTTTATCACTTAAAGTTGCTGATTTTAATGAATCTGCATTGAATAAAACATTATTATTTACTGTTGTTTCTGCTTTTGCAGTATTTTTTAAATTAGTTGTTTTATTTACACCACCTGCAGTTAAACTTCCAAAATTGTTGTTTAAATTTCCGATACCCATACGCACACTCCTTATAAATTGTTCTGTATTTCTTATGGTTTATGTATCGGTATTTAAAAATACAAACTTTAATCCTCGCCTCGCATCGTATCATATCATATCATATCATATCAAGCATTATAACTGCGTTTGAGGCATTTTAAAATTCATTTTTACATTTCGTTACATTATTAAAAATACTAAGTATATTATTTAAAATATTAAAAAAGTGAATAGCTGAAAGATTAATAAATAAATTGTTAAAATTAATTAATTAATTAATTAATTAACCTTTCAGTATTTCAGCTATTAAACTAAATATAACTAACAAGACGTGTCATACCGCATAAGTGTAACGAATTGCGGTATCTTTCTTTTTTTAAAACCACGCAAGGTACGCTATTTATACAAGATGACAAGACTTGATTATTATCAACTCACTATTCACAATTCACCACTCACTAAATTACTTCTTCTGTAAAAGTTCACCTTTTTTTAGTTTGAACTGCATTATAAAACTATCTTTTACGTTTTTATCATCAATACCGAAATCATTGTCATTGATAATATAAATGTCGTCTTCTTCGTCAGCAGTAATACCTTCAATTTTTATGTTTTTACCAATTTTATCACTTTCTGTTAATGGTCGTAAAATTAATTTTTTCGCAATTCTATTGTTACTAAAATCAAAACTATTGATAAAATGACTTTCAAAAAGTCTTTCTGCCATAAGAAGTTTATGTTTATCCTTTATATAAACCGCACCACTTAAAATACTACTTTTGAAAAATCTATATTTTATAACGTCTTCGGCTTGTTCCGTTTTAATATTGAATTTTATAACACTAATATTTTTTTCACCTACAAGCCCTGCCTGCGTGAAAACATAAATATAATCTTCGCCATCGTAAACCATAGCTTCAAAACCTAAGTTTTTTTGAATATTGTTGAATTGCTCAGGCAAATTATAAGTGATTTTAGGATTTTTTACAGAAGAATTTACTGGCGCAAATCGTTTTACAACCTTCAAATCCTTATCTAACTTAATTATTGACGGATAATATTCTTCCCCAAGCCAATAATTACCGTCTTTGTCAATAATAAAACTTTCTACATCTGCACCATTTATGTCAAACGGAATTTGTTTTCCATATTTGTCAACAGGAATACTATCACGTTCTTCAGAAATCGGTATACCTGAAAGTCCTTTTATTTTCTTGATTTCAACAATATTAGCCTTATCATTTTCTAACTTAATTTTAACTAAATTTGTTGTGTAATCTCTACATAAAAATGTTCGATAAATTTTACCGTCTTTTTCGAAATCATTCGAATTAGGACCTCTATCTGTTATCGCATATAAATAACCGTCTTTATAAAATAAATCAGAAAAACCGCCCAACTTCACATCTTCACAAATATTTGGAACATTTGTTATATCAATATTATATTTTTTTATAAATTCCAATTTGTCTGGAATTAATATTACAAAATAAACTATTAAAACCAATAACATAGATGCAAGAATTGCATTTATTTTTCTCATTATGCCGTCCTCTTTTTTGATGAATTATAACATAAAATATTGACTTTTAGCAAAAAAGTATTAATAATTTAATGTTATGAAAAAATATCTACTTATTGCAACATTATTATTTTTTGGTCTAACAACTCAAGCTCAGGTTTTACAGGGCGGAGTAAGTTATGATGTAAATTCCGCTCGTGAAGAATTAATGAACGGAATAACCTACACTATTGATTCTCAATACGTTAACGGGTTTTATTATGACACAGAACACGACCAAAATGTCGGATATATTTTGCAAGGTTTAACTGAATTAAAAGACCGCACTCTTGCTTATTTTTCGGATAATACCTATGCAGTAGCCAAAAATGCTGACCCATATCACGTTTATTATTACGATTCAAATGGACTTTTAATGTACGTGGAAAAAAAAGACGGGTTGAATTATCCATATAAAACTTATAAATATAACACTACTAAAAAACTTGTAAATATGAGTATGCGAGTTTCAAAAGCCGAAACGTTTATCTATTCAAAAGACGGAAAACTCCTTGCTCATTGGCTTAAAGACAAAGCATACGACGCAGACGGCAACGTAATTATGAAAAGAAAATATGTTGAATAAATTTTATAAAACAAAAGCCCCTAATTGGGGCAAAAAGAATGAGCAATCAAAAGAGTTGAGGATTTACAACTATATAATAAACTATTAAGGCGGTCGTTTCATCAGATAAAACGACCGCCTTTTATTTAAAACATTATACTTTATGATTATAGAACTCTTTGTTCTTTTACTTGAGCATTCACATCAACTTCGTAATTTTTTGATTTGATATTTGCCCTAAAGAAATCATCATAATTTTTATTTATTGATGTAAAGTTTTCTCTAACTTGTGCAAAATCTTTTTTAGAAAGCATTTTGTTAGATAAAAGAATTTTATAATCATTATTCATATCAATAGCTTCAAACTCGCCTGTTTGTTGGTTTCTGCATTTTACCGCGTCTTGATATGTTTTATCACTTTTGCCTGCTTCAATTTGTTCAATCAAACTTCTGTTTACTTGAAAATCTGACCATTGAATTAATGTATTTCTTGTTGGTGCTTGCAAGTTTGATTTTACATTTTTTGCAATAATATCAACAATTTCAGAGCCTTTAACGTTACCAACATTCAAGTTTTGAGATTCAACATCAATTCCGTCAAAGATTTTTAATAAGTTCAAATTGTTAGAACCTTCTTTAATTCCGCCCCTAACATAAGAAGATTGTAGTGCAATAGATGCTAAATCTGGCATTTCTTTTCTTGCTTGTTCGGCAACAGTTGATGTTAAATAATTTGTTAATTCTGTATTTGCATATCTGATTTTATCAGAATATTCAAGCTCAGACGCACCTTTCATTTTAACTAATGGTTTAACATCTTCAACAAAATTTTTATCTAAAAAGGCTTTAACATCTTTATTTTCAGCTGAATTTTCTGTAATAAACATATTAAATCCAACATCTTTAAGGTTTCCGTCATCGTCAAATTTGAAGTTTACTGATTTAACAATTTCGTTATCTTTACCCAAAGAGTTAATCATTGTTTTACCATCATTAGCGTTATCTCTTGTATGGTCATGGCCGTTCAAAATTACGTTAATATTTGGTACATTGTTTTCAATCATTTTAGAAATTGGTGCGCCCATGTGAGAAAGCAATACAACAGCACCTTTTGAGTGTTTTTCTTTAAATTCTTGAACTTGTTTATTCAAAACTTCAAAAGTTTTTTGTAAATCAGCTTCTGAAATTTGAGTATCTTTTTTATTGTTATTATCATAAAGTTCTGTTTTTGTTAATTTGCCTTTTAAACTAGGAATAGTAACACCCATAAATAAAACATTATGCTTCAAAGCAGGATTTTTATCGTCTTGAACCTCGTAAACTTTAGAAGTTACAATGTCAGGGTGAGTTTTCATCAAATCTGAAACAAGAGGTGATTTTTCCAAATCAACGTTTGTTACAAGAATTTTAACTGGTTCATCTTTCAATTTATTATATAAAAATTCGTCGCCACCGTCATAACAATGGTTTCCAGGAGCATAAACTGTATCAAAATTATTTTTTACAAAACCTTTTACTGTATTTACGACTTTATTAAGGAAATTTGCTTGGATATCGCCATTTGAAAGCTCTGGCTTTGTCATATAACCTTTTTTATGAGGATTCATAAAGAAATCCCCAGCAATAGCAAACATATTCAAAGTGCTTTTTTCATCAGCTTTTTTAAAAATATCGCCTTTATTTTGTTCAATTGTACCAACTAATTTTGGCAAATTATGAACATTACCGTGGTTGTCTGACATTGCAATAATATTGACTTGTGCGGCTTTGAACCCAATTTGTGGTTGCATAAAATTAGTTAATTTCACAATACACCTTCCTTATATGCCATGTAAAACATATAAAGGTAAAAAATTGCCCTTTTTTAGAAAAATGTTAATAACTCGTAAAGCCATGTTATTACTGCAAAAGCAATTTTTTATTGAAAAAATACTTTATCATAATATAAGAAAAAATATATAGTGATTTTATG